>DASSVD010000048.1:0-22741 GCA_035706365.1 Nocardioidaceae bacterium | reverse complement strand
CGGGCTGCGCCGTCGCGGGGTCAAGGACATCAAGGCGCAGGTGCACGACATGCTCGAGCTGGTCGAGCTCGGCGGGTACGCCGGGCGCCGCCCCGGGCAGCTGTCCGGCGGGCAGCAGCAGCGCGTCGCGCTGGCCAGGGCACTGATCAACCGGCCGCGGGTGCTGCTGCTCGACGAGCCCCTGGGGGCGCTCGACCTCAAGCTGCGCCGGCAGATGCAGATCGAGCTCAAGCGGATCCAGACCGAGGTCGGCATCACCTTCGTGCACGTCACGCACGACCAGGAGGAGGCCATGACGATGGCCGACACCATCGCGGTGATGAACAACGGCGTCATCGAGCAGATGGGCGGCCCCACCGACCTCTACGACAACCCGGCCACCACCTTCGTGTCGAACTTCCTGGGCCAGTCCAACCTGATCCGGGGGCAGGTGTGCGGACGGGTGGGCGAGGAGCTCGTCGTCGACGTGGGCGGGAGCAACGTGGGCGTGCCCGTCGGGCGGGCGCACCGCACCGACGGCGCGGTCTGGGTCGGCGTACGACCCGAGAAGATCTTCCTGGCCGCGGCGGGCACCGAGACCGACGACGCCTCGAACGTGGTACGCGGCGGCGTCGTCACCGACGTCAGCTTCATCGGGGTGAGCACGCAGTACCTCGTGCGGATGCCGTGGGAGCAGGAGCTGACCGTGTTCGAGCAGAACACCGGCGCCCGGACGCCCCTCCGTGAGGGGGACACTGTCGATCTGCACTGGATGGCCGCGCACACGTTCGTGCTCGACGCTGCCCAGGACGCGCACGCCGGGGACCAGACCCACCAGGAGTTGGCTGCCGAGGCGGCGTCGTGAGCGTCGTCCAGTTGGGCCACGCCCGGGCGGGCGCGCCCGAGGCCGAGCCCGAACCACCTGCTGGCGGGCGCGGGCGGAGGACCGGCTACCTGCTGCTGCTGCCGGGCATGCTGTGGCTCCTGATGTTCTTCGCCGTGCCGATGGTGCAGCTGGTCGCCACGTCGCTCTACGACCCGAACGGCTCGCTGGACACCGGCTACGCGATGACCTGGTCGATCAGCAACTACTGGGACGCGCTGACCACCTACACCCAGCCGTTCCTCCGCTCGCTGATCTACTCGACCGTGGCCACCGTGCTCGCGCTGCTGCTGGCCTACCCGCTCGCCTACGCGATCGCGTTCAAGGCCGGCCGGTTCAAGAACCTGATGCTGGTGCTGGTGATCGCGCCGTTCTTCACCAGCTTCCTGGTGCGCACGCTGGCCTGGAAGTCGATCCTGGCCGACAACGGCTTCGTGGTGAGCGTGCTGCGGACGGTCGGGATCCTCGGCGACGACGGCCGCCTGCTGGCCACCGCCGTCGCCGTGGTCACCGGGCTGACCTACAACTTCCTGCCGTTCATGGTGCTGCCGCTCTACGCGAGCCTGGAGAAGATCGACCCGCGCCTGGTCGAGGCGGGCAAGGACCTCTACGCCAACGGGTTCGCCGCCTTCCGCAAGGTGACCCTGCCGCTGTCGATGCCCGGCGTGGTCGCCGGCACCCTGCTCACCTTCATCCCGGCGGCCGGTGACTACATCAACTCCGAGCTGCTCGGCACCCCGCAGCAGTACATGGTCGGCAACGTGATCGACAACGCCTTCCTGGTGCAGCTCAACTACCCGATGGCCGCCTCGTGCTCGGTGATCTTGATGGTGGGCATCGTGGTGATGGTGCTGTTCTACGTGCGCCGGGCGGGCACCGAGGAGCTGCTGTGATGTACCGCACCGGCCGGTGGATCAGCGAGCACGCCGTGATGGCAGCGGCGATCGTCGTGCTCGGCTACATGTTCCTGCCGATCTTCTTCGTGGTGCTGATGTCGTTCAACGACCCGGTGAGCCGCCTGGCCTACGAGTTCGACGCGTTCACCTGGCAGAACTGGCTCGACCCCTGCGGCCCGCCGGGCATGTGCGACGCGGTGGTCAAGAGCCTGCAGATCGGCTTCCTGGCCACCGTCGTCGCCACCGTGCTGGGCACGCTGGTGGCCTTCGCCCTGGTGCGCCACCGGTTCCGCGGCCGCGCGGCCACCAGCCTGCTGATCTTCCTGCCGATGGCCACGCCCGAGGTGGTGATGGGCTCCTCGCTGCTCGCGCTGTTCACCAGCGCCGGACTGGCCGGCAGCCTCGGCTTCTGGTCCATCCTGGTCGCCCACATCATGTTCTGCCTGTCGTTCGTGGTGGTGACCGTGAAGGCGCGCCTGGCTGGCCTTGACGCGCGCTACGAGCAGGCCGCGATGGACCTGTACGCCAACGAGTGGCAGGCGTTCTGGCGGGTGACCTTCCCGCTGGTGTTCCCGGGCATCCTGGCCGCCGCGCTGCTGAGCTTCTCGCTGTCCTTCGACGACTTCATCGTCACCAACTTCAACCACGGCAACACCATCACCTTCCCGATGTTCGTGTGGGGCTCGGCGCAGCGGGGCATCCCGCCGCAGGTCAACGTGGTCGGCACGGTGATGTTCGCCGTGGCGCTGGTGCTGGTCCTCGGGGGCGGGCTGCTGCAGCGCCGCCGCGCCCGGTGAGTCCGCCCGCCACGCTCGACTGGCCGGCTCGCGCCCTGGAGGCCGCCGAGCCGGGCGTCTACTGGCTGGCGGACCCGGCCCGGCCGGAGCCGCTGCCACCGCTGAGCGGGGTCGATCGTGGCGACCTGGTCGTGGTGGGCGGCGGGTACACCGGGCTCTGGAGCGCGCTGCGCGCCAAGGAGCGCGACCCGGCTCGCGACGTGGTCCTGCTCGAGGCGGGCACGTGCGGTGACCAGGCGAGCGGGCGCAACGGTGGCTTCGCCAGCGCCAGCCTCACCCACGGCTTCGGCAACGGCGTGGCCCGCTGGCCCGAGGAGCTGGCCACCCTGGACCGGCTGGGCGCGCGCAACCTCGCCGAGATCGGCCAGACGGTACGCCGCTACGGCATCGACTGCGGCTGGGAGGAGACCGGCGAGCTGATGGTGGCCACCGTCCCGCACCAGGTCGAGGAGCTCGCCGAGCTCGGGGAGCAGATGGACGGTGCCGGTCACGACGTGCAGCTGCTGGACCAGGCGGCCGTGCAGGCCGAGGTGGCCTCACCGACGTACCTGAGCGGGCTGTGGGACCGGCGGGGGACCGCCATGGTGGAGCCGGCCCGACTCGCATGGGGACTGCGCCGGGCCTGCCGTGACCTCGGCGTGCGCGTGTACGAGCACAGCCCGGTCCGCGACCTCGCCCGCGACGGCGCGGGGGTGCGCGTGCGCACCGACGCGGGTGCCGTGCACGCCCGGCACGCCGTGCTGGCCACGAACGCGTTCCCGTCGCTGCTGCGTCGGCTGCGGCTGATGACCGTTCCGGTCTACGACTACGTGCTGATGACCGAGCCGCTCGACGAGCGCCAGCTCGGCTCGGTCGGCTGGGCGCACCGACAGGGCGTCGGCGACGCGGCGAACCAGTTCCACTACTACCGGCTCACCCGCGACAACCGGATCCTGTGGGGCGGCTACGACGCCGTCTACTACTACGGCAGCCGGATCCGTCGCGACCTGGAGCAGAGCGAGCGCACGCACCGGTTGCTGGCCGAGCACTTCTGCGCCACCTTCCCCCAGCTGGAGGGGCTCGCCTTCTCGCACCGGTGGGGTGGGGTGATCGACACGTGCACCCGCTTCGCGGCGTTCTTCGGTACCGCGCTCCAGGGTCGGGCGGCGTACGCCCTGGGCTACACGGGGCTCGGCGTGGCGGCGACCCGTTTCGGAGCCGACGTCGCGCTCGACCTGCTCGACGGCGCGCAGACCGAGCGCACTCGGCTGCGGATGGTGCGCGAGCGGCCGGTGCCCTTCCCTCCGGAGCCGCTGCGCTCGGTCGGCGTCGCGCTGACCCGCTGGTCCATGGAGCGTGCCGACGCCCGGGGCGGTCGGCGCAACCTGTGGCTGCGCGCGCTCGACCGCGCCGGGCTCGGCTTCGACTCCTGAGTCAGCCGCCGGGGCCGCCGCTCAGAGCTTGGTCCAGGCCTCCTCGAGCACGGAGCGCAGGCCCTGCTCCATCTCGTCGAAGTGCTGCTGGTCGCAGATCAACGGCGGTGAGAGCTGCACCACCGGGTCGCCGCGGTCGTCGGCCCGGCAGTACAGCCCGGCCTCGAACAGCGCCTTGGACAAGAACCCGCGCAGCAGCTTCTCGGACTCGGCGTCGTTGAAGGTCTCCTTGGTCGCCTTGTCCTTGACCAGCTCGATCCCGTAGAAGTAGCCGTCCCCGCGCACGTCGCCGACGATGGGCAGGTCGGTGAGCTTCTCCAGGGTGGACCGGAAGGCGCCCTCGTTGGCCCGCACGTGCTTGAGGATCCCCTCGTTCTCGAAGGCGTCCAGGTTGGCCAGCGCCACCGCGGTCGAGACCGGGTGACCGCCGAAGGTGTAGCCGTGGGCGAACATCGAGGTGCCGGACAGGAACGGCTCCATCAGCCGGTCTGTGGCGATCATCGCGCCCAGCGGGGCGTAGCCGGAGGTGAGGCCCTTGGCGCAGGTGATGATGTCGGGCAGGTAGTCGTAGCGCTCGGCGCCGAACATGTGACCCAGCCGGCCGAAGGCGCAGATCACCTCGTCGCTGACCAGCAGCACGCCGTACTCGTCGCAGATCTCGCGGACCCGCTGGAAGTAGCCCGGGGGCGGCGGGAAGCAGCCGCCGGAGTTCTGCACCGGCTCCAGGAAGACGGCGGCCACCGTCTCGGGGCCCTCGTTCTCGATCGCCACCGCGATCTGGTCCGCGGCCCAGCGGCCGAACGCCTCGGGGTCGTCGCCGTGCTCGGGGGCGCGGTAGAAGTTCGTGTTCGGCACCCGGAACGTCGAGGGGACCAGCGGCTCGAAGACCGACTTCAGCGCGGGCAGGCCGGTGATCGACAGCGCGCCCTGGGTGGTGCCGTGGTAGGCGATGGAACGGCTGATCACCTTGTGCCGCAGCGGCTGCCCGGTGAGCTTGAAGTAGTTCTTCGCCAGCTTCCAGGCGCTCTCGACGGCCTCGCCGCCGCCGCTGGTGAAGAACACGCGGTTGAGGTCACCGGGCGCGAGGCCCGCCACCCGCTCGGCCAGCTCGATCGCGCTGGGGTGGGCGTAGGACCACAGCGGGAAGTAGGCGAGCTCGGAGGCCTGCCGGGACGCGGCCTCGGCCAGGTCGGTGCGGCCGTGGCCGAGCTGGCTGACGAAGAGGCCGGCCAGCGCATCGAGGTAGCGCTTGCCACGGGCGTCGTAGATGTAGGGGCCTTCGCCCTTGACGATCACCGGCACGTCGCCGTGGTCGTAGCTCGACATCCGGGTGAAGTGCATCCACAGGTGGTCGCGGGCGCTGTGCTGCAGGCCGTCGTACGACTCCTGGTCCATGGGTGACGACATGTGTTCCTCCGGCGCGATGGTCTGGTGCCACCATCTTGCAGGCCGTAGCCCGCGTTTGCAAGGAATCCGTCGTCAGGTCCCCCTGCGGGTAGGTGATGCCTGGGTGTAGCCCGCATCTTGCTACGGATTCCGCAGGTGCGCCGCGCGGGAAGGCATGTCTTTGCTCCGAAGGCGGAGCGAATCGTCGGTGCGAGCCGCGGCAAACACCCGGATTCGTGGCTAAGGCCGGCATGGGGCTATCGAATCCGTGGTCCGGTGGCTAGGCTCTGGCACACAGCAGGCCGGGCGTCGCGGCGGTCACGACCGTGGCCGCGCGCGGACCGGACGGATCATTCGAGGGGTTGGCGATGGCAGAGCACCGCGGCACGCAGTTCCGCAACGTGATCGACGGCAAGCCGGTGGATGCGGCGTCGGGGGAGACCTACGACCTGCGGAACCCGGCCACGGGCGAGGTGTACGCCCAGGCGCCTGCCTCCGGGCCCGAGGACGTGGACCGGGCGATGCGGGCGGCAGCGACCGCCTTCGAGGCGTGGGGCGAGACCACCCCGGCCGAGCGGCAGCGGGCGCTGCTGAAGATCGCCGACGCGCTCGAGGCCCGCACCGACGAGTTCGTACGGGTCGAGTCGGCCAACACCGGCAAGCCGCTGTCCCTGACCGCCTCGGAGGAGCTGCCGCCCTGCGTCGACCAGCTCCGCTTCTTCGCCGGCGCCGCCCGGGTCCTCGAGGGCCGGGCCGCGGGCGAGTACATGAAGGACCACACCTCGATGATCCGGCGCGAGCCGATCGGCGTCGTCGGGCAGGTCACCCCCTGGAACTACCCGCTGATGATGATGGTGTGGAAGATCGCCCCGGCGCTCGCCGCCGGCAACACCGTCGTCCTCAAGCCGTCGGACACCACCCCTGCCTCGACCAGCCTCTTCGCCGAGCTGGCCCAGGAGTTCCTCCCTCCGGGCGTGTTCAACGTGATCTGCGGCGACCGGGACACCGGGCGGTCGGTGGTGGAGCACCCAGTCCCGCAGATGGTGTCGATCACCGGGTCCGTGCGCGCCGGGATGGAGGTCGCCGGCAGCGCCGCGGCCCAGCTCAAGCGGGCGCACCTCGAGCTCGGCGGCAAGGCCCCGGTGATCGTCTTCGACGACGCGGACGTCGAGGCCGCCGCCGAGGGCATCGCGATGGCCGGCTACTTCAACGCGGGCCAGGACTGCACCGCCGCGACCCGGGTGCTCGCCGGCCCCGGCGTGCACCGCGACTTCGTGGCGGCGCTGACCGAGCAGGCCCGCGGCACCCGCACCGGCGCCCCCGACGACGAGGACGTGCTCTACGGCGCGCTCAACAACGAGAACCAGCTCGCGCGGGTCAGCGGGATGATCGAGCGGCTGCCCGGGCATGCGAACGTCGAGGCCGGCGGTGCCCGCCAGGGCGACCGCGGCTACTTCTTCGAGCCGACCGTGGTCTCCGGCCTGCAGCAGGACGACGAGGCCATCCAGGAGGAGATCTTCGGCCCGGTGATCACCGTGCAGCAGTTCTCCGACGAGGGGGAGGCGCTGCGCTGGGCCAACGGCGTGAAGTACGGCCTCGCGTCCTCGGTGTGGACCAAGGACCACGGCCGGGCGATGCGGATGGCCAAGCGGCTGGACTTCGGCGCCGTGTGGATCAACACCCACATCCCCATCGTGGCGGAGATGCCGCACGGGGGGTTCAAGCACTCCGGGTACGGCAAGGACCTCTCGATGTACGGGCTCGAGGACTACACGCGCATCAAGCACGTGATGTCCTACATCGGTGAGTGATCCCTGCGACAGGCTCGATCATCCGTAGCTGACGGCTCGATCATCCGAGGGGAACGATGAGGATTCTGCTGGTCGGTGCGGGTGGCGTGGGTGCCGCCTTCGCCGCGATCGTCGCACGCCGCGACTTCTTCGAGGCGCTCGTGGTCGCCGACTACGACGCCGACCGGGCGGCGCAGGTGGCGGCGTACGACGCCCGCTTCGTCGCCGCCACGGTCGACGCCTCCTCGGCCGAGGCGGTGACGGCGCTGTGCCGCGAGCACGCCGTCACCCACGTGCTGAACGCGGTCGACCCGGTCTTCGACATGCCGGTGTTCCGTGGAGCCTTCGCGGCCGGCGCCGACTACCTCGACATGGCGATGTCGCTGTCACGGCCGCACCCCGAGGCGCCGTACGAGAAGCCGGGGGTGAAGCTCGGCGACGAGCAGTTCGCCGCAGCCGAGGAGTGGGAGCGGGCCGGGCGGCTGGCGCTGGTCGGGATCGGCGTCGAGCCGGGCCTGTCCGACGTGTTCGCGCGGTACGCCGCGGACCACCTGTTCAGCGAGATCGACGAGCTCGGCACGCGTGACGGGGCGAACCTCGTGGTCACCGACGAGGACGGCAACGAGATCTTCGCACCGTCGTTCTCGATGTGGACCACCATCGAGGAGTGCCTGAATCCGCCGGTCGTCTGGCAGGACGGCGACTGGCACACCACGGCACCGTTCTCCGAGCCCGAGGTCTTCGACTTCCCCGAGGGGATCGGCCCGGTGGAGTGCGTCAACGTGGAGCACGAGGAGGTCCTCCTCATGCCGCGGTGGGTCGACTGCAAGCGGGCGACCTTCAAGTACGGCCTCGGCGAGGAGTTCATCACCATCCTCAAGGTGCTGCACGCCCTCGGGCTGGACTCCACCGAGAAGGTCCGGGTCAAGGCCGCTGCGGGCGGGCACTGTGAGGTGAGTCCGCGCGACGTGGTCGCCGCGGTCCTCCCGGACCCGGCCGGCGTCGGCCCGCGGATGAGCGGCAAGACCTGCGCGGGGCTGTGGGTCACCGGCAAGGACATGGACGGGCGGCCACGGTCGAGCTACCTCTACCACGTGGTCGACAACGCCTGGTCGATGCAGGAGTACGGCCACCAGTGCGTGGTCTGGCAGACCGCGGTCAACCCGGCCGTCGCGCTCGAGCTGCTCGCGGACGGGACCTGGTCGGGAGTCGGGGTACTCGGCCCCGAGGCGTTCGACGCGGTGCCGTTCCTCGAGCGGCTCGGGCAGCACGGGGTGCCCTGGCGGATCCGCGAGGAGGACACCGCGGTCACCGGGTCGGGGTGACCCACCAGCCCAGGTCCACCCCGGGGCGGGCCGCGTCCCGGGTGTCCCAGCACCTCCAGTGCGGGCGCAGCCCCACCTGCCACTCCAGCCGGTAGTGGCGGAAGCTGCCGTCGCCCAGCCGGTTGCACGCGGAGGCCGCCGCGGCCTGCATCACCGGCGACAGCATCGGGCCGAAGCAGTAGAAGACCAGGCACGCCGAGGCGGCCACCGTCGCCGCCGTGCTGCGCATCGCGGCCATCGACGGCCCCGAGCCGGTCAGGGACACTCCCATGCTCACCCCCCGGTGACGCCGGCCGGCCGTCGCCCCCGCGACAGCCTGCTCCGCGCCCGAGGGTAGCCGGGCGACAGGGGGTGGATGGGCGAACCCGGCGCGGCGTCACCTGGACAGGGGGCGCCACCCCGCGCCTGCGAGGATGTGCCGGTGAGTGCATCCCGTCGCGACGTCGTCATCCTCGGCTCCACCGGCTCGATCGGGACCCAGGCGCTGGACGTGGTCCGGGCGAACCCGGACCGCTTCCGCGTGGTGGGGCTGACCGCCGGAGGCAGCCGGTCTGAGCTGTTCGCGAAGCAGGTCGCCGAGTTCGCGCCGGCGTACTCCGGCACCGGGGAGCAGGCCTCCTGCGAGGCGGCCGCACTGGGGTGCGACGTCGTGCTGAACGGGATCACCGGCGCCGTGGGCCTGCGCCCCACGCTCGCGGCTCTCGAGGCGGGCAACACGCTGGCGCTGGCCAACAAGGAGTCGCTGATCATCGGCGGACCGCTGGTCACCGCGCTGGCCCGGCCCGGGCAGCTGGTGCCGGTCGACTCCGAGCACAGCGCGGTGGCCCAGTGCCTGCGCGGCGGCGCCGAGCAGGAGGTACGTCGCCTCGTGCTGACCGCCAGCGGCGGACCGTTCCGCGGGCGCACCCGCGACCAGCTGCGCGAGGTCACCCCGCAGCAGGCCCTGGCGCACCCGAACTTCGCGATGGGGCCGGTGATCACGGTCAACTCCGCCACCTTGGTGAACAAGGGGCTCGAGGTGATCGAGGCGCACCTGTTGTTCGGTCTCGGCTTCGACCGCATCGACGTGGTCGTCCACCCCCAGCAGATGATCCACTCGATGGTGGAGTTCGTCGACGGTGCCACGATCGCCCAGGCCTCGCCGCCCTCCATGCTGATCCCGATCGCGCTGGGACTCGCTTGGCCCGACCGCGTCCCCGACGCCGGTCCCGGCTGCGACTGGACCCGGGCGAGCAGCTGGGACTTCCTCCCCCTCGACGAGGAGGCGTTCCCCGCCGTGGCGCTGGCCCGCCGCGCGGGCGAGAGCGGGGGGACCGCGCCGGCGGTCTACAACGCCGCGAACGAGGTCTGCGTGGAGGCGTTCCTCGCCGGGACGATGCCGTTCACCGACATCGTGCCCACGATCGAGCAGGTCCTGGGCTCCCACGACGTACCCTCGAGGCAGGAGCTCACTGTCTCCGACGTGCTGGCCGCCGATGCGTGGGCTCGCCGGGCGGCCACCGCTGCGGTCGGGCAGTGACCGGCCGGACAGTGATCGGTCGGGCAGTGGCGCAAGACGGGCGAGGCGAGAAGATGATCGGGCGACGATGACGGTGCTGATGTACACCCTCGGGGTGGTGCTGTTCGTGGTCGGCGTGGCCGCCTCGATCGGGCTGCACGAGCTCGGCCACCTGGTGCCGGCCAAGCGGTTCGGGGTCAAGGTGACCCAGTACTTCATCGGGTTCGGGCGCACGGTGTGGTCGCGGCGCCGCGGCGAGACCGAGTACGGCGTGAAGTCGGTGCCGCTGGGCGGCTACGTCAAGCTGGTCGGGATGCTCCCGCCGGACCCGGTCCACGATCGCGCCTCCGGCCCGGTCCAGGTCCGCACCAGCAACACCGGCATGTTCACCCAGCTGATCTCCGACGCCCGCGCCGCGGAGTACGAGCTGGTCGAGGAGGGCGACGAGCAGCGCCTGTTCTACCGGCTGCCGTGGTGGAAGAAGGTCATCGTGATGGCCGGCGGCCCCGTGGTGAACCTGGTGCTCGCCTTCCTGCTGTTCGGCGGCGTGTTCATGCTGCACGGCGTGGCGGTGCCCCGGACCACGGTCGACCAGGTATCCGACTGCGTGATCGCCGCCTCGGAGGCCCGGCCGGACCGCACCTGCACCGCGGCCGACCCGGTCGCCCCGGCACGCCAGGCCGGGTTGCAGCCCGGGGACCGGCTGGTGGCCTTCAACGGCACCCGGATCACCTCCTGGGACCAGCTCACGGAGCTGATCCGCGGCAACGGGAACGACCGGGCCACCATCACCTACCTCCGCGACGGGGAGCGGCGTACCACCACCACCGCGACCACCGTGTCCGCGCGCCCGTCCACCGACAACCCCGAGAAGTTCGTCGACGTGGGCTTCCTCGGCATCACCCCGACCTTCGAGCTCGAGCGCAAGGGGCCGGTGTTCGTGGTGACCACGATGGCCGACTACACCTGGCGCACGCTGGAGGCGCTGGGCCAGATGCCGGTCAAGCTCTGGCACGTCGGACGCGCCGCCCTCGGCCTCGAGCAGCGCGCGGCCGACAGCCCGATGAGCGTGGTGGGCGCGAGCCGAGTCGCCGGCGAGATCTCGTCGAACCACCAGGTCCCGATCGGCGACCGCTTCGTCAGCCTGGTGATGTTGCTCGGCGGGATCAACCTGTTCGTCGGGATGTTCAACTTCATCCCGCTGCTGCCCCTCGACGGTGGGCACATCGCCGGTGCGCTCTACGAAGCGCTGCGCCGCGGGGTCGCACGACTGCGCCGCCGTCCCGACCCCGGCTACTTCGACGTGGCCCGGCTGCTCCCGGTCGCCTACGTGATGGCCGGCGTCATCCTGGTGATGAGCGTGGTGCTGATCTACGCCGACATCGTGGCGCCGGTCCGGCTCGGGTGAGCGCCGGGCCCGGATCGCCCGGTGGACCGCCCGGCCGGTTCGGCGTACGGCGCTAGAGTCGCAGGGGACCAGGCTGCAGACCCAGCCGCAGGACAGGACCCGGCCCGGAACCAGCCCGACGAGCACGAGAAGAGAAGGAAACCACGTGACCTCGGTCAACCTCGGAATGCCCGCCGCACCGCCCCCGGTGCTGGCTCCGCGCCGGCACACCCGTCAGATCAAGGTGGGCAAGGTGCTCGTGGGTGGCGACGCCCCGGTCTCCGTGCAGTCGATGACCACCACCGTCACGGCCGACGTCAACAGCACCCTGCAGCAGATTGCCGAGCTCACCGCCTCCGGCTGCGACATCGTCCGGGTGGCCTGCCCGAGCCAGGACGACGCCGACGCGCTGCCGGAGATCGCGCAGCACTCGCAGATCCCGGTGATCGCCGACATCCACTTCCAGCCCAAGTACGTCTTCGCCGCGATCGAGGCCGGGTGCGCCGGCGTGCGCGTCAACCCGGGCAACATCCGCAAGTTCGACGACCAGGTCAAGCAGATCGCCCAGGCGGCCAAGGACCACGGCACCTCGCTACGGATCGGGGTGAACGCCGGGTCGCTGGACAAGCGCCTGCTGGAGAAGTACGGCAAGGCCACGCCCGAGGCGCTGGTCGAGTCGGCGGTGTGGGAGGCCTCGCTGTTCGAGGAGCACGACTTCCACGACTTCAAGATCTCGGTGAAGCACAACGACCCGGTCGTGATGGTGCAGGCCTACGAGATGCTCGCCGAGCGCGGCGACTGGCCGCTGCACCTCGGCGTCACCGAGGCCGGACCGGCGTTCCAGGGGACGATCAAGTCCTCGGTCGCCTTCGGCGCTCTGCTCTCACGCGGCATCGGGGACACCATCCGCGTCTCGTTGTCGGCCCCTCCGGTCGAAGAGGTCAAGGTCGGGCTGCAGATCCTGGAGTCGCTGAACCTGCGACCCCGTCGCCTGGAGATCGTGTCCTGCCCCTCCTGCGGCCGTGCGCAGGTCGACGTCTACAAGCTCGCCGACGAAGTCACCGCCGGGCTCGACGGGCTGGAGGTGCCGCTGCGCGTCGCGGTGATGGGCTGCGTGGTGAACGGTCCGGGGGAGGCCCGCGAGGCCGACCTGGGAGTCGCCTCCGGCAACGGCAAGGGCCAGATCTTCGTCAAGGGCGAGGTGATCAAGACCGTGCCCGAGGCCAGGATCGTGGAGACCTTGATCGAGGAGGCGATGCGGATCGCCGAGGAGATGGGGGAGCCGGCCGGCACCTCCTCCGGGGACGGACCCACGGTGTCGGTCGGCTGATCCTGCCCGGCGCTGGCGGCGGGTAGGCTCCTTCCGTGCTCCGGACACAGCAGGGCCTGCGCCTGCTCGGCCCCTCCGACCTCCCCGCGATGCTGGAGCTCGCGGCGCGCGACCCGGTGGTCAACGTGTTCGCCGACTACCGGGCCCGGCTGACCACGCTCGACCCGCGCTGGATGGGCGGGGAGATGTGGGGGTACGTCGAGGAGGGCCGGCTGGTCTCCGCCTGTCATGCGGCCGCGAACCTGGTTCCGGTGCAGGCCACGCCGGCGGCCATCGACGCCTTCGCCGCCCGGGCGGTCGCGCAACGGCGTCGCAGCTCGACCATCGTCGGGCCGGCGGACGCGGTGGCTGCCCTGTGGGAGCAGCTGGCCGCGCACTGGACGGCACCCCGCGACGTCCGCTGGTGCCAGCCGCACCTCGAGATCGCCGCCCCGCCCGCGCTGTCCCCGGACCCGCTGGTGCGCCGCACGACGCCGGCCGACCTCGAGGCGCTCTACCCGGCGTGCGTGGCGATGTACACCGAGGAGGTCGGGGTGTCTCCCGAAGCGGGCGGCGGTGGTGACCTGTACCGCGCCCGCGTGGCCCAGCTGATCAGCAAGGGCTGGTCGTTCGCCCGGATCGAGGACGGGCGCGTGGTGTTCAAGGCCGAGGTGGCGGCCGCCTCTCCGCACGCCTGTCAGGTGCAGGGCGTGTACGTGGCCCCGGAGCGTCGTGGGGAGGGGCTCGCGGTGGCCGGCATGGCGGCTGTCGTCGCGCACGCCCTGCGGGACGTGGCGCCGGTGGTCTCCCTCTACGTCAACGACCACAACACGCCGGCCCGCCGGGCCTACGAGCACGTAGGGTTCCGACAGACCGGCGTGTTCGCCACGATCATGTTCTGAAGACCGTGGCCACCCGGCCGGACCGCTGTCGTGGCAGCGGCCCGTGGGCGGTCCTTCGGGCAGCGGTCGCTCAGGCGGGGATCGACCAGTGCATCACGTTGTAGGGCTGGCGCTTGCCGTTGTGGTAGAGCCGCGAGCCCAGCTCGCAGTCACCGGAAGCGTCGCACCGCACCGCGGCCGTGGTTCGTGACCCGCCGACCTCCATCAGCAGGTGCCGGTCGTCCTCCCAACGCAGGAAGCCGAAGTAGCCGGCCCGGTAGGTGTGCTGCACGGCGCCGCGCCGGCCGCGGACCTGCACGACGCGAGGGCCGAGTCCGTCGGAGTAGATGTTGGTGGTGACCATCCTGCGCCCGGTTGCGGAGAAGGCGAGTGCGCGGTCGGTGCACGAGGACCACAGGGTGTGGCGCGGCCGGGACAGGCGCACCACCTTCTGGCACAGCCCGTCGACGTTGTCGCGGGTGATCACGCCGAGCCGGTCGGCGGCGATGTCGGCGATGTAGGCGGCCTTGCCCGTGATCCGGTGCTGCCGGTTGTTGTGCGGGTTCCACCAGAACGTGCTGGTCCGGCCGAAGGCGAACCTGTCGAGCAGCAGCCGGCGGGTGCCGTAGTCCTCGATCTCCACCGCTCCGCGGAACCGCCGGTCGCGCAGCACCTCGCCCGAGCCGGTGTCCACCACCTTGATCCGGGTGCGTCGGCCGATCATCGACATGAGCGCCACGTGCGACCCGTCCGCGGACAGCACCGGGTCGGGCACGAAGCGGCGCCCCCGGGCGAGGCGGACGGTCTCGCCGGAGCGCTTCACACGCAGCACCTGCCAGTGCTCGTAGCTGCGGTCGAAGGCGACCACGACGTACTGCCGGCCAGTGCGGCCGAGCAGGCTGATGCGGTCCGGGGTGTGGACGCGCACGCGACGGTCCCCGTCGACGATCACCCGGCGCTCGGCGTGCAGCAGTCGGGTGTCCGGGCCGCGGTCCAGGCGGGCCGGGTGCAGCCGGGTGCCCGCCGGGTAGCCGTCGTCGGGGCCGGAGGCCTGGCCCGTGGTCGTCGCGGCGGCGCTGCCGGCGGCCGTGCCGGCCAGCAGGGTGGTGGTGAGCAGGACCGCCCCGGCCCCGGCGAGGGTGCGGAGCAGTCCCTGGGCGGCACGGCGGTGACGCGGGCGGTGCGCCGGTGTGGACGGTGCCGGTGTGGACGGTGCTGGTGTGGACGGTGCGCGAGTGAACGGTGAAGGCATCCGAGTTTCCCCCTGACGGTGGTGCGGGGCGCCGCGGTGGCGCCCGTCACTGGTGAGACGCACCCCGCTCGCCCGTGGTTGTTGCCGTGACCGAATTGTGACGAACTGCGCGTCGGTGGAATCTGGTTCGCGGCGGCCCGGCGCCGCTGGGTAGCCTGCGGCCATGATCCTGCCGATGTCGACCCTGTTCGTCCGCACTCTGCGAGAGGACCCGGCCGACGCTGAGGTGCCCAGCCACCGGCTGCTGGTGCGGGCCGGCTACGTCCGTCGCGCCGCGCCGGGCATCTACTCGTGGCTGCCGCTCGGGCTGCGGGTGCTGCGCAACGTCGAGCGGATCATCCGCGAGGAGATGGATGCCATCGGCGCCCAGGAGCTGCAGTTCCCGGCACTGCTGCCCCGCGAGCCCTACGAGGCCAGCAACCGGTGGACCGACTACGGCGACAGCATCTTCCGGCTGAAGGACCGCAAGGGCGCCGACTACCTGCTCGGCCCCACGCACGAGGAGATGTTCACCCTCGCGGTCAAGGACCTGTACTCCTCCTACAAGGACCTGCCGGTCTGGCTCTACCAGATCCAGACGAAGTACCGCGACGAGGCCCGTCCCCGTGCCGGAGTGCTGCGCGGCCGCGAGTTCATCATGAAGGACTCCTACTCCTTCGACACCACCGACGAGGGCCTCGACCGGTCCTACGCCGCGCACCGCGCCGCCTACGTGCGGATCTTCGACCGGCTGGGCTTCGACTACGTGATCGTCAAGGCCACCGCCGGCGCGATGGGCGGGTCGAAGTCCGAGGAGTTCCTGGCCACCGCCGACAACGGCGAGGACACCTACGTGCGCTGCACGTCCTGCGACTACGCGGCGAACGTCGAGGCGGTGCAGGTGCCCGCGCCGGGCCCGCTGCCCTACGACGACGCGCCGGCCGCACACGCGGAGCAGACCCCGGACACCCCGACGATCGAGACCCTGGTCGACCACCTCAACGCGCACTTCCCGCGCGAGGACAGGCCCTGGGCGGCCGGGGACACGTTGAAGAACGTGCTCGTCGTGCTCAAGCACCCCGACGGCTCGCGCGAGCCGGTGGCGATCGGGCTGCCCGGCGACCGGGAGGTGGACCAGAAGCGGCTCGAGGGGCAGCTCGAGCCCACCGAGGTCGAGCCCTTCGACGAGAGGGAGTTCGCCAAGCACCCGTCGCTGGTCAAGGGCTACATCGGCCCCGGCGTTCTCGGTGAGAAGAACACCAGCGGCATCCGCTACCTGGTGGACCCGCGGGTGTCCGAGGGGACCCGGTGGGTCACCGGCGCCGACGTCGCGGGCAGCCACGTGCTCCACCTGGTCGCGGGCCGCGACTTCACTCCCGACGGCACGATCGAAGCGGCCGAGGTGCGCGACGGCGATCCCTGCCCGCAGTGCCACGCCACCCAGGGCGGAACCCTGGAGTCCGCGCGGGGCATCGAGATGGGGCACATCTTCCAGCTGGGGCGCCGGTACGCCGAGGCCCTGGACCTGAAGGTCCTCGACGAGCTCGGCAAGCTGGTCACGGTGACCATGGGGTCCTACGGCGTTGGGGTTTCCCGGGCCGTGGCCGCGGTCGCGGAGAACTCCCACGACGACCTCGGGCTGGTGTGGCCGCGCGAGATCGCACCGGCCGGCGTACACCTCGTGGCCACGGGCAAGGACGCCGCGGTCTTCGAGACGGCGGCCCGGATCGCCGGTGAGCTGGACGCCCGCGGCGTGGACGTCATCTACGACGACCGGCCCAAGGTGTCGCCCGGCGTGAAGTTCAAGGACGCCGAGCTGCTCGGGGTGCCCACGATCGTGGTCGTCGGCAAGGGGCTCGGCGACGGCGTGGTCGAGGTCATGGACCGCGCCACCGGGGCGCGCGAGGACGTGCCTGTCGACGAGGTCGTGGCCCGCGTCGTGGAGGTCGTGCGTGGGTGACCCGGTGGAGGCCGTCCTCTTCGACTGGGGCGGCACCCTGACCCCGTGGCACACCGTCGACGTGGAGGAGGAGCTCGCTGCGCTGGTGGCCGCAGCCACCGACGCGCCCCGGGACGCCGCGGCGCTGCTGCGTGCCGCCGGGGACGCGGTCTGGGCGCGCTCGCGAGAGCAGCACGTCAGCGCCCGCCTGGACGACATCTTCGCCGAGGCGGGCCTGGCCTACGACGCCTCGCTGCTCACCGCCTACCGCGAGTTCTGGGAGCCGCACACGATCACCGACCCGGACGTGCTGCCGCTGTTCAGCCGGCTCGCCGTCGACGGCATCCGGATCGGAGTCCTGTCCAACACGGTGTGGCCCCGCGACTGGCACGAGGAGTTCTTCGACCGCGACGGCGTGCTCGAGCTGGTCGACGGCGCGGTGTACACCAGCGAGGTGCCCTGGACCAAGCCCGCACCCGAGGCCTTCCACGCCGCGATGCGCGCGGTCGGGGTCGCGGACCCGGCGCGCTGCGTGTTCGTCGGCGACCGGCTCTTCGACGACATCTGGGGGGCGGCCAACGCCGGTATGCGCACGGTCCTGGTGCCGCACAGCGAGATACCCGCGCACCAGGTCGGGCACACCGAGGGCGACCCCGACGCCGTGGTCGACCGGCTCGCCGACGTCTACGACGTGATCTGCGCCTGGCGCTGACCGGCGAATTGCCTGCAAGGTGTTCCCTCCACGGGGCACCGTGCCGCACGATCGGACCTGGGAGCGCATCGGGGCGCTCCCCGCACCCGAAGGACGCCACCATGCCGAAGCCACTGTCCAGCAGCCGCCCGCCCGGACGCGCCCGCCGGCGCGCGAGCGGGTTCCGGCTCTCCGCCGCCGCGGCCGCCGGACTCGCCGGGCTGGGGCTGGGCCTCCTGCCCGCACCGGCACAGGCGGTGCAGGCGGTGCCGCTGAGCGGCCCGCAGGGCGGCGACTGCCTCACCTCCGCGCGCGGTGCCGTGCCGGCGCCGGGGGCCCGGGGGTGGGAGACGGGCTGGGACCCGGTGTGGCACCACCCCGTGGACACCGTCTCGATCAGCCCCACCGAGCAGGCCGCGATCGAGCGTGCCACCGACGTGCGCCTGGCCCAGCGGCGCGAGGGTGCCGCCGGGCTGGGGTCGCAGCAGGGCCCGGCCTCCGGTGCGAGCGTCACGATCCCGGTCTACGTGCACGTCATGCGCGGCCGCGACGGCGGCGGCAACGTCACCGACCGCCAGATCCGCCGGCAGGTCGCCGTCCTCGACCGGGCGTACTGGGGCGCAGGCGGTTCCGGTGCCGCTGCCGACACCGGGTTCCGGTTCCGGCTGGCGGGGGTGGACCGGTTCCGCAACGACCAGTGGCACCAGGACGAGCGCAGTGCGCGCTACCGCGCCCAGACGCGGGAGGGCGGGAGCGCGGCCCTCAACCTCTGGTACGTCGACTTCGACTACCTCGGCGTGGCGACCTTCCCCTGGGACTACGAGGACCGGCCCGCCCTCGACGGCGTACGGGTCAACTACCGGGCGGCGCCCGGGGGCGAGGCGGGCGACTACGACCAGGGCAAGACCGCGGTGCACGAGGTCGGCCACTGGCTCGGGCTCTACCACACGTTCCAGGGCGGGTGCAGCCGTCGTAACGACGAGGTCGCCGACACCCCCGCCGAGAGTGGTCCGGCGAACGGCTGCCCGCAGGGGCGGGACTCCTGCGACCTGCCGGGAACCGACCCGGTGCACAACTACATGGACTACAGCACCGACCGCTGCTACGAGCGGTTCAGCCCGGGGCAGGTCGATCGGATGGACCGGCTCTGGGATGCCTACCGGGCGGGCTGACCGCTCGCCGGCGAGGGCTCGGGTAGCCCCTGGACCCCGGGGAAGGTGTCCGGGCTCCCGCCGAAGCCCAGCTGGCGCACCGCGGCGTCGGTGAGGGCCTCCAGCGCCCACTGGCGGTTGGCTCCCCAGGTGCTGCCGACCACGTCGGCGTACACCGCGGTGCAGCGTTCCTCGATCTGCCTCCCGACCGCGGTGAGCTCCGCGGGGGTGTGCGCCGGGTTCGGCAGGGCGTAGGCGACCTCGGCGGCCACCGGCTCCTCGCCCATGTCGCGGACCATCACCAGCAGCTGGTCGCGCCGACCGCGGTGCACGGTGTAGGCCGAGCGGACCTGCTGCCACAGCGTCGGCTCCGCTGACAGGGAGACCCGACCCCCGACCACGCCGTAGACGTAGACCGCGGCGTGCTCGCCGGCCAGCGCCTCCTGCAACGCCTCGACCGGCCGCATCAGGCGGCCCCCGGCTCGGTGGGCTCGCCGCCGAGCACGGCCGCCTGCTGGGCAGCCGCGGCCGCCATGCTGGCCAGCAGCCGGGCGAACGCGCCGCTCTGCGACGCGAACGCGTGCTGCTTCTGCTGAGCACTGAGCTCGTTCTCGGCGGACCCGACGGCCCGTAGGGCGCGGCGTCGTGAGGCGGGCACCTGAGCGTCCTGGGACGCCGTAGGGGACCCGGAGGGGGCCGACGACGACGGGGATGCGGAGTCCATGGGGGTCGGGGGGGCCGACGCCGAGCCAGGGTCCGGGGAGGCCTTGGCCAGCAGCGCGACGTGGGCCTCGTGCCCGGCGCGTGCGGCGGCCAGCCGGGAGCCGAGGCCAGGGTGCCGACTCGATGTGACGGAGATCAGCTCCAGGAGGCGCCGCTCGGCGGCGAGGGCCTCGGCAGCCACCGCCACGTCGGGATCCTGCTGGGCGGACTGCCGCGTTCCCTCGGCCCCGGCCGCATCAGCCTCGCGGCCGCGCCGGCCTCGACGCGCGTCGTCGCCGGCGGTGCATCCGGCCAGTGCGGCCACCGCGCCGGCACCGCCTGCCGCGACGCCGGCCAGCACGCTGCGCCGCCGTACTGCGGGCGGAGGGGAGGGCTGGCTCGGCACGGGGTGACTGTATCCGGTGGGGCGCTCCGCACCCGCTCCGGACGGTGGGTCGGGCGGGCGTCGGTCGGCTGTCGGTCGGTTATGGTGTGCGCGACGACCCGCCAGCAGGAAGGACCCCCGTGACCATCGACCAGACCCGGGACCGCCTCGTAGGAGTGCTGACCGGCCCGCTGGCCGAGACAGGGCTCGACGTCGAGGCGATCGACCTCACCCCCGCCGGCAAGCGCCGCCTGTTGCGCGTCGCCGTCGACAAGGACGGAGGGGTCTCCCTGGACGACATCGCCGACGCGACGCGTGAGGTCTCGCGGTTGCTCGACGAGTCCGACGTCATGGGGGAGCAGCCCTACACCCTCGAGGTCACCTCTCCGGGCACCGACCGACCGCTCACCCTCCCGCGCCACTGGCGGCGCAACCAGGGACGGCTGGTCAAGGTCACCGGCGTCGACGGCGGCACCGTGACCGGGCGGGTCCATACCAGTGACGAGGAGGGGGCGACGCTGCTGGTCGGCGGACAGCCCGACAGGTCGGGTACCGGTGACGAGCAGCGGGTGCGCTTCGACCAGGTGCGCGCCGCCCGCGTGCAGATCGAGTTCAACCGGAAGGAGGCCTGAGCGCGATGGACATCGACATGACCATCCTGCGGTCGCTCGAGCGCGAGAAGGAGGTCTCCTTCGAGGTCCTCGTCGAGGCGATCGAGCAGGCGCTGCTCACGGCCTACCACAAGACGCCGGGGGCCAACCCCCGTGCGCGCGTGGAGCTGGACCGCAAGAGCGGCCACGTGACCGTCTACGCCACCGAGCTCGACGACGAGGGCGAGGCGGTGGGGGAGTACGACGACACTCCCGCCGGCTTCGGCCGCATCGCCGCCACCACGGCCAAGCAGGTGATCCTGCAGCGTCTGCGCGACGCCGAGGACGAGCGCAAGTTCGGCGAGTTCTCCGGCAAGGAGGGCGACATCGTCTCCGGCACCATCCAGCAGGGACGCAACCCCGACGACGTGCTGGTCGACCTCGGCAGCCTGGAGGCGCTGCTGCCGGCGGCGGAGCGCGTGCCCGGGGAGAACTACGCCCACGGCACCCGGATCAAGTGCCTCGTGGTCAGCGTCCGCAAGGGGATGCGCGGTCCGCAGGTGATGCTCTCGCGGTCGCACCCCAACCTGGTCAAGAAGCTCTTCGCGCTGGAGGTGCCCGAGATCGCCGACGGCACCGTGGAGATCTGTGCCATCGCCCGTGAAGCGGGCCACCGCACCAAGATCGCGGTGCGCACCACGATCCCCGGCGTGAACGCCAAGGGCTCGTGCATCGGGCCGATGGGGCAGCGCGTGCGCAACGTCATGCACGAGCTGCACGGCGAGAAGATCGACATCGTGGACTGGGCCGACGACCCGGCGTCGTTGGTGGCCCACGCGCTGTCCCCGGCGCGGGTGAGCAGCGTCGAGGTCGTGGACCGCGACGCCCGCTCCGCCCGCGTGGTGGTGCCGGACTACCAGCTCTCCCTGGCCATCGGCAAGGAGGGGCAGAACGCCCGCCTGGCCGCGCGACTGACCGGCTGGCGCATCGACATTCGGTCCGACGAGGCCCCCGCGGTCCCGGCGGTCACCGAGGAGGCGTAGCCGCCGGCCGGGCCGGAACCCGTTTCGGTTCGGGGCGGCCGAACCGCTAGACTGACCACAGTGGCTGGCCGACACATCGCTGACGCGCGCGTGCACGATCCCGTGCGTACCTGCGTCGGATGCCGTCAGCGGGCCGCCAAGCACGACTTGCTACGCGTTGTGGCCGTCGAGCGGGAGTCCGGCTGGACCGCGACCCCCGATCCCCGGCGGACGCAGCCGGGCCGCGGTGCGCACCTGCACCCCGACCCGAGCTGCTTGGACCTGGCGTTGCGTCGGCGGGCCTTCCCCCGTGCCCTGCGGGTGCGGGAGGGGCTGAGCACCGACCTCGTGGTCGAGCACGTGTCGCGGATCGTGCCGCAGAAGTGACCGGGACCCCTCGGGGTCAACGGGGACCCGTCCCCGTGAACTGACAGAAGATGGAGCAGCAGCTCATGAGCACTCGATGAGTTCCTCGCGATGAGCATGCACACCAGCTAACGGTCCGACGCTGCACAGGGCTCGGACCAGAAGGAGAAGCGTGGCTAAGGTCCGAGTCCACGAGCTCGCCAAGGAGCTCGGAGTCGAGAGCAAGGTCGTACTGGCCAAGCTCGGAGAGATGGGCGAGTTCGTCAAGTCGGCGTCGTCGACGGTCGAGCCCCCTGTCGTCAAGCGGTTCACCGACAAGTTCGGTGACGAGCTGCGTGCCGCCGGCGAGTCCAAGGCGGCCAAGAAGTCCGCCAAGGCTCCGGCGAAGAAGGCAGCCCAGAAGGACACCCAGAAGGACGCCCAGACGGAGAGCCCGGAGGCCACTTCGGAGGGCGCCGCGGGGACCACCCCCGCAGACGCCGACGGTGCGGGTGCGGCCGCGGAGGCTCCGAGCGGCGACGAGGCCCCCCAGGCGCCCGCTGCCGAGGCGGCGCCGACACCCGGCGTGAAGCCCGGGCCGAAGCCCGGCCCCAAGCCGGGTCCGCAGACACCCCGGGGCGACGAGGCCGGCGGCTCCGAGCCGCAGGCCCCGGCCGCTCGCTCGGGCCAGCCCCGTCCGGGCCAGTCCGGCCGTGGCGGCGCCACCCCGGGCCCGCGACCGGCGGCACCACGCCCCGGCGGTCGTCCCGGCGCCCCGCGTCCGGGCAACAACCCCTTCTCCTCGACCCAGGGGATGGGTCGCCGCCCGGCCGCACGCAGCGACCAGGGCTCCGGCGACCGTCCGCCGCGTCCGCCCGCCGGTCGTGACGGCAACGCTCCCCGCCCTGCCGCGGGTGGCGGTGGCGGCGGCCGCAGCGGCATGCCGCGACCCAACCCCGCGATGATGCCGAAGTCTCCGGCCGCGTTCGGCGCGGGCCCGGGCGGCCGTCAGGGCGCTCGTCCCGGCGGCCGTGGCGGCGGACCGGGCGGTGCGCCCGGTCGCGGCGGTCCGCGCGGAGGCGCTCCGGGCCGTCCGGGCAGTTTCGGTCCCGGCGGCGGCGGTCGCGGACGTCCCGGCGGCC
>DASSVD010000047.1:0-12188 GCA_035706365.1 Nocardioidaceae bacterium | reverse complement strand
CCACCGACAGTTGCATCGGGACGCCGCTCGCGCTGCCCAGGACCACGAACGAGCCGGTACCGGTCTGGCGGCCGACGGACAGCAGGATCGACAGGGTCTCGTCGGATGCGGGCGCGTACAGGCAGCTCACCTGGATGCCGTTCGGGAACGACACGTTGGGCACCACGGTCTGCCCGATCGCGAGCTGCGTGCTGGACGTGGTGGCCGTCCCGGCGCTGTTCGCCCGGAGGAACACCCGCGCCACGTCGTTGGCGATCGACCCGTCGACCAGCAGGCTGTTCGTGCCGATCCGGTAGATCCGGCCGGCGTACAGGGGCACGCTGTCGATGCGCAGGATGCCGAGTTCCGTGCTGCCCGACGTGGCGCTGCTGTTCGACGAGCGGGTGTGCTGCGCGATCACCCCCAGCGGCAGCGGCGAGTTCTCCGCGTCCAGCAGCAGCGCCACGTCGGCGTCGACGTCGGTGGCCAGGTTCTCGATGTCGGTGTGCGGGACGTAGTCGTCGGACGCCTGCGGGAAGCGGTAAGACCTGTTGCTGGTGGTGCCGGCCACGGGAGCCTCCTCTACAGGGTGCGGGTGTAGTTGATCGTCAGTGCGAAGCTGGCGGAGTAGCGGCCGCGGCCGTCGAGGATCACGTACGGGGAGCCGTCGGACTCGAAGATCGCCAGCCCGCCGGCGGTGCCGTCGACCATCGCCTGACCCCACGAATCCGGCAGCGTCCACGTCGTGGTCTGCCCCCACGCCAGGTTCGGCCCGTCGATGGTCGACCCGCCCAGGGTGGGCGCCCCGGACGGGCGGGTCTTCTGCACGACCAGCCACAGCGTGGTGTCCTGCGCGGCGGTGATCCCGCCGGCGTTGCGGCGCCGCATCTTCACCTTGACGCCCGTCACCGTGGCGCCGGCCAGGCTGCGCGGCCCGTTGCCGTAGAACGCGCACCCGGTGTGGTTGCCGTTGCCGCCGAACTGGCCCTGGTAGACGTCGTCGTTGTCGGTGCGCCACTTCGACCCCTGCCGGGAGCGGGTTTCCACCGGGGTGAACGTCTTGGAGCCGGTGACGGTGACCGGTTTGGGTGGCGGCGGCGCCGGGTTATCGACGTCGGCGGCGGCCGCGGTGCCGTACCGCTGCAGCACGTACCACGTGGATCCGACCCGCAGGTAGGTGACCGGGTCGCCGGCGGCAAGGGTGAGATCCCGTGGGGCGTTCATCGTCACCACAGTGCCGCCGGCGTTGACGGTGACGGTGCCCGACGACGTCGCCGCGGTGGCGATCCCGTACCCCCACACGCCGCTCACGTGGTGCTCACCACCGTCATGGTCATCTCGCCCGGCTGGTACGGCAGGACCAGCGATTCGACCGTGCACAGCAGGGCGTCCAGGCCGAGGTCGGCCGAGGTGATCTCGACCGGGTCGCCGTGCTGGATGGTCGGGTCCGGGACGCAGCGGACCGCGTAGCGGCGCAGCACGGCCTGGCGCATCTTGCGGCGCAGCACCGTGCGGGCGGCCGCCGAGCATTGCGCCTGCGTGGTCAGCAGCGGCGACGCGTACCCGAACGGCACCGGGAGCGGGTTCGCCGGGCCGACCCCGTACTGCCACGGCCCGGAGGTCACCTCGGCCGTGCTGCGCAGTTCCCCACCGTCGGCTGCCTGCCCGGTGGCCACGACCACGTTGAACCCGCCTTCCCGGGTGCTGTTGCCGGACACGGTGATCACCGTGCCGCCGGCGCCGTCGGTGAACGACCGCAACGCCGCGGCGGGCACCGTGTCCGCGGTCACCTCGAGAAAGCCGAGCTCGTTGGTGCGCGCCTGCGCCGGCCACGCGTCCAGCAGCTCGTTGACCGCTCCCAACCGGTCATCCCAGTTGATCGCGGACGGGACGCTGCGGTCGGCCGGGGCGTCGGTCACGTCGACCGGCAGGGCCGGCTCGGTCAGCGCGCGCAGCGTCGACCCGATCGTCCCGGACGGCTGGAACGGGGAGACGAACCCTGCCTCCTGCACCAAATACAGCAGACCCGCGCACGTCACCTGCAAGGCACCCTGGTCGTCCGGGCGGGTAGTGATGATCGGGAATTCGCCGCGCTGGAACCATTCGATCGCGCCCAGCCCGGTCTGCACTCCGAGCGAGATTTTGATGATCTGTCCCTCCGCGGCGAGCGGGTCGGTGGCGGTCGCCGGTTCCCAGGAAACGCCGCGGTCGCGGCGCGGCACGGTCAGGGTGACCCGCTCGGGGACGTTGAGGGTGCGGTCGGTGTCCTCCTCGCCCGCGGCTATCGGGATGTCCTCGGCGAGCTGGTCGGCGCCGAGCCAGGATTCGGCCCGCACGTGGTAGGTGAACGTGCCGTCCTCGAGGATCGCCCGGGCCCGGTCCGAAACGGTGATCATGAGTAGTCCGCCACGGTCGCTTCGATGTAGGTCGCGAAGTCGCCCTCGGCGTCGGCGTACGTCAGCCCCGAGTAGTACGTTTCGACCTGGTCGTAGGTGAAAGCCGTCGCGTTCAGCTCGTCCGGCCACGCGTCGACCTCGGCGAATTCGATGGTGACCACGCGCCGCTGGTCGCTGCCGTCCTGCGACCAGCGTTCCTCGGTGAGGTTGTCGACGGCCAGGTAGGCGTCGAATCCGTCGTAGCCGCCCGGTTGCCGTAGTTGCACGATGCCCTCGGTGGCCTGCGCGAGCAGGGTCATGAGGTTGTCGTAGGCGGTTGTCGTTTCCAGGAACAGGTCGTAGGCGCCGGCCCTGGCGGACAGCGGCCGGCTGACCACGATGTTGCGGCCGCCGACCCGGAACCGGGCTGCGTCGCGGGTGCGGGTGAGCTGCCCGGCTGCCAGGATGACCACCTCCGCGGCCAGCCCGGTGATCGCGTCGGATAGGGCGATCTTGCCGCCGGTCAGGGTGTACGTGGTGGCGCTGGTCGATACGTCGGTCCCGTTGACCGTGGCGATGTGAGTGACCGGTATCCCGTACGGGAGCTCCGCGTCGACGACCCGCATCGCGGTATCCGGGGCCGAGTCGGTCGACCCGCCGCGCAGCAGGGTCCGGTTCCCGGCCACCGACCGGTACACGTCGACGACGTCGCCGACGGTCAGACCGGTGACCGCGATCACGACCCGGGGCGGGTACACCGGGTGCAGCGTGGTGGCGATCGCGACCGTCATCGGGAGCCCACCTTCTGCCGCCACGCGTCCCGGTCGGCGCGGGCCCGCACCTGCCGTGCCGTGTTCTGGTAGACCAGGCTCCCGTCGAGGTAGAGCCGCGACTCCACGGTGGAGGTCAGCGAGATCGGCGACGGGCCACCGGTGCGGGACACACCGGTGCCGTCGGCGGCCGCCCACGACATGCCGGCCGCCGAATAGCCGCCGATGCGGTGGCCGAGCTGGTTGAGCCGTTCGGTCCCGGACACCGACACCCGCACCGAGATATTCTTGCCGTGCAGCCGGTCGACCTGATCCTGCAATGCCTTGATCCGGCCGGCCGCGTCGTGGGTGTTAGCGGCGAAATCGGTGCGTTTCTTGGCTGGGATCAAACCCATCTGCGATGCCAGGTCGGCGGCCGCCCGGCGGGATAGGCCGAATTTCTGGGCCAGCGTGATGAACGCGGCCCGGTTGTCGTCGGCCACCTTCCGGGCCCGGGAGCCTTCGCCGTTGAGTTTCACGTACGCGTCGTAGTTGCCGACCAGCGCGCCGGCCAGGTTGGACAGGGCCTGCCGGTTCGCCCGCCCCTTCTCGGTGTTCTGGTCGAGGGTTTTGCCGTTGTCTTCGAGCGCCTTGCTGGCGGCGGCGGTGGCCTCGCCCAGGTTGGTGACCGCGTCAAACGCGGAGCGGCCCTTGCCGGCCAGCCCATCGACCTTGTCGGTGAAGGTGGCCAGTTGCGGCGCGGCCGCCGCCGCGGCCGCCCCGGCGGCGCCGACCCCATCGGCCAGCCGGTCGGTGGGTGGGGCGGCCGCGGCCGCGGCATCTTTGGCGTCGCCCTCCGAGCCGATCAGTTTCGTCAGCCCGTTGTAGGCCGCTTCGGCCACCGGGGACAGGAACTTGATCGCCCCGTAGAGTTCGGTCAGGCCGCGCACGAGCCCGCCGGTGAATTCGATCAAGATCACCACAGCGGAGGCCAGGTCGGTGACCGCCGCCGCGGCCTCGTCGCTACCGCCGGCAATCGTCTCCATGGCGTCGCCGACCGCGTTGCCGATCCGGTCGAAACTGTCCCCCAGGGACAGGATCACCGGTTGCGCTTTGGCAACCAGCCGGTCGGCGCCGCGCAGAATCCCGTCGATGCCGTCCAGCGCGCCACCGACCAGCGGATCGAGGAAGCCGGCCGAGTTAGCGAAAATGTTTCGGATCCGGCCGTTCATCTGCTCGAACCGGCGCTCGATGCGGTCGATCTGCCCCAGCAGCGGCACCACGAACACGCGCGCGTCCTGTTCCAGGTCGCCCAGCAGCGTCGCGCCGAGCTGGGCGCCGGCCGCCTTGACCCGCGGGTCGCGCGATGCCAGCACAACCCCGCCGATCACGCCACCGACTCCGGCGCCGCCGATCACCGCGGCGGACAGGGTGGCGCCGATGAACGGGGCGGCCGCGGCGATCCCGCCGACCAGCAGCGCCGGCCCTGCCTGCCCGGCCAGCCCGAACGCGTTCGTCAGTTGCGCGGCCAGCTTCGGCGACACGGCGCCGGCGGTCTGGACGATCCCCCGGGCGAGCAGGTTGTTGGTTTTGTCGTTCTCCCGGCGGATCCGTTCCTGCGACTGCCGGAACTTCGCCTCGGCCGAGTGCAGCCCCCGGTCGGTGTGGTCATTGGTGACCACGTCGTATTCGATATCGCGGCCCACGGTTCACCCCCTGCGGATCGTGTCGAGCGCACGGTCGACCTCCGCGTCGACCTCGGTGCGCCAGTCCGGCAGGGCCGCGGCGGTGTCAGTGAAGAATCCCGGCTTGACCGTCACGGTGTGCCAGGAGTTGGCGTTGCGGTGTCCCCAGCTGGGTGCGCGTACCCGGCCGCGGTCGATCGCCGTGATGTCGGAGCGGCCACCGAGGGAGTTGCGGCCGCCCTTGAGCTTCACACCCGCTTTACGCCCGGACAGCCGGACCTGCGCCAGGATCGAGATTCGTGAGACCCACACATTCAGGCCACCCGATTTGGGGAGGGTTTCCCGGGCCGCTACCTTGATCGCCTTACGGGCCGGTTTGGTGGCCTTGCGGATCCCGCGGGCGCACGCGTTGACGACCGCCCGGGAGTTGCGGAACGCGGCCAGTTCCCGCACGAGCTGGTCGAAGCTGGTCGCCACCGGTCACCTCCCCATCCGCTGTCTCAGTTCCGCGGTCGCCGCGGCGAACCGCGCGTCCCTGTCCTGCTCCTGCGCCGCCTCGGCGTCGTCGATGTCCATCTGCCACCACGTGTCGACGTCCCGAGGGTGCCAGCGCAGCAGATCGAGGAACGGCTGACCGGAGCGGCGCGCCAACTTGATCAGTTCGCGGCGGCGCGACGCTTCGGGCCAGGGTCCAGGCCGTTCTCATCGCCGGCGGGCTCCTCCGGGCCGACGTCGGATGCCTGCACACAGTCGACGGTGTTGAACGTCTCCCACGTGCCGGTGTACTGCCTGCTGCGGGTCAGCGCCGACCAGGCGATGAACCGCACCCATGTGTTGCGTTGCGCCGGGCCGATCTCCTGCGCTTCGACCGCGGCGAAGTCGCGTTGGTCGGCGACCGCGGTCAGGGTGCGGCCGCCGTCCAGCTCGACCTCAATGTTGATCTTGAGCGCCATGGGTTATGCCGACGTGGTGCCGAAGACCGGCTGACCGACCACCGGGAACACGGCCTCGAAGTCGGCCCACTGGCCCTGGTCGCCGCCGAACACGACGGGCAACGCCAGGATCGTGAAGGTGGCGTTCGGCATCGAGCTGCCGTCCTTCGGGACCAGCACCACGTCGAGTTCGTCGCCCGGGGTGGCGTCGCGCAGCGCCTTGGCCAGGCCACCGGAGTCGTTCTTCTGCAAGGCTGCGACCTCGAACGTCCACGCCGGGGAGTCGACGTCGGAGACGGCGCCGTCCGGCGCCAGGGTGCGTTTCTGCTGGATGGGGGTGTCCGGCACGAGCCGGGCGCGGGTGCACTGGTTCTGGTACTCCACCGTTTCGACGGAGACCATGGCGTCCCTCAACACGTAGACGCCGGTGGTAGCGGCCATGGTTACTCACTCCTTCCGGAGATCAACAGGGCGTACATCTGGCCAGCCTCGGTGTCCAGCGTCGCCGGGGCGATGTTGTCGACGAACATGATCGGGCGCAGCGCGTCGACCAGCGACTCACCGTGCGAGTCGGCGAACGCGTCGGCGGACACGTCGCCGGCGGGCAGCACGACCAGCACTGCCCACGTGTTCTCGAACGCGTACGCGTGCGTGGCGGCGCCGCGCCATTGCGGCCAGCCGTCGCCCTCGCTGAGCGCGTCCGGACGCGCCGGGTACCCGGTCACCCCGGAGACCGTGGACAGGGCGGTCGCGATCGCCTGCCGGGTGTCTGCGTTGGACATCAGCCCACCTTGAGTTTCTTGTAGCCGCCTTCTAGACGACGAATCTCGGGGTCGCGTCCGGGGTACGCGGACGTGGTGCCGGCGTCGGCGTCGCCCTGCAAGATGCTCAACGGGACCCGGCGCATGGCCAGGTTTCTTGCGCAGCGGCGCAGCAGCGCCTCACGCAGGTCGGACGTGTAGACCGCCGGCACCCGGCAGGCGCGCCGCTGGGCGGCCGCCTCGGCGTCCAGCACGTCTTGGAGCTGGTCGTCGCTGTAGCTGTTGCTGCCGAGGTAGACGTCCAGGTCGGCGATCGTCGGCATGTCGGCAGCGGCCACCGGGTCGCCGGCGTACACGGTGAACGCGGCCGCCCCGTACGCGCCGGTCGCGGTCGCCACGTACCGGCCCGGGTCGGTCGTGGTGTGCTCGGCCCGGTACACGCCGTTGCCCAGGTCGGTCACGGTCGGGGTGTCCGTGGTGTCGTCGGGCAGGGTGACCGTGACGACCACGGTGTCGGTGACGGGACAGCCGTCCGAGTCCGTCGCCTGTACCTCGATCACCCATACGGCGCCGGCCACCAGATCCCCGCTGGCGCCGGTGCGCGGCGTGATCGCCACGGTTCACCCCTCCTCCCGACCCCCCCCCGGCGCTACCCGGTGGTGGCCTTCTTGAGCTCCGCGCGCAGCTTCCTGTTTTCCGCGCGCAATCGCTCGATCTGCGCCGTCAGCCGCTCGACCTCGTCGAGGGCCTTACGCCCCTGGCTGATCTTCGCCATGGCTACGCGTCCTCCGACGGGTCGTAGACCACCTGACGCACACCGGCGATGTTGATATTGGCGAACGCGACGTCGCCGTAGATGCCCATCGTCACGAAGGACAGCTGCGGGATGTTGGCCGTCTGGACGGTCGCGCCGAAGTCCCAGAACAGCCGCTCCGGAGCGCTGGCCCAGCCGCGCACGAGCGACGGATCGAACAGCCACGAGTTCGTCGATGCGGTGCCCGACGAACCGAGCGCGGCGGCGCCGACCGCGGTCACGCCGGCGATGTTCATCGTCCGGTACCTGGCCTGCGCGGTGCCGTTGGCGTTCTGCGGGCTGATCATCGGGTACATCGGCCGGCCGGCGTCGTCCTTCACCCGGGCCAGGAGCTTGAACAGATCCTGGTGCGCGGCGAACGACGTGATCCGGGAGCCGCCCCGGGCGAACTGAAGCAGCGCGATCGCCGCCTCCAGCGCGGCCGCGGTGGCCTGGTCGTCGTCGTTGTCCGGGCTGGTCGCCGGCGTGTTCGGCAGCGTGATGTCGGTCGCCGAGGTGAGCGTCGCCAGGAACGTCGCGACCGCGGCCTCCCGGTCCTCGTAGTACTCGCGGAGCATCTGGTCCCACAGGATCCCGGACAGTTGCGGCGTGCCGCCGGCCCGCCACGCCTGCCGGGTGATCTCGACCTTGCCCCACACCTGCGTCGGCGTGACCGTCTGCAATTCGGCCACGTAGCTGCCGCCGGCGGGTTCGGTCTTCTCCGTCGCCGCGCTCACCAGGCCGCTCGAAGAGGTGAACTTCGGCACATCGAACTTCGTGCCGTCGGTGGTACCGCTCGCGACCATGTCCCACAGCGGACTGTCGAGGTCCTGCTGCGGCTGCCACAGGTCCGGCCGGTACCGGTTCGGCACCGTCGAGTCGGTGACGTCGGCGCGCTCCACGTCCGCGAACGCCGCTTTGATCATGCCGTTCACCCGTGCCTCGGCGGCCGCGCGTTCCTCGCCCGGGCGCCGGCTGTCCATCACCGTGAAAAGGTCGGTGGAGAAGTCGTGCGGCGCGTCGGAGCGGAACACCGTCCGGCCGCCGTCGTAGGAGAACCGGTAGGGCAGCGGCTCGGCCACCTGCGCGGCCGGGGCGTCACGCCCGGCGCCGCGGGTCGGGTCGACCACCGGGCGTTCCTCGGCGGCCGCCGGCGTCAACCGGCCCATGAGCTGTTCGAACTGGTCGGCGGAGAAGGTGACCGGCTGCGGGTCGGCTGCCGGAGTCTCCTCCGTCGTGGTCGGGGTCTCCTCCGGTTCCATGCCGGATCCTTCCTGGTCAGCGCTCGCCACCATGGAGAGCAGGCGGGCATCGGTGAACGCCGGATTCTGGACGAATCCGACGCCGGTCAAATGGGCCTGGCGCACGAGCAGGACACCCGGATTGTCCGGGTCAGGTTCCAGGTCGGCGCTGTCCGCCTCGATCTCCGGTGAGAAACCGGTCTTGACCCGGTCGGCGGCTAGCGCCAGTGCGCGGTCGCCGGCCGGTCCCGGGTCGACCCGGAACGTGATCACGAGGCCGGCGTCGGTGTCCTCCGCGGCGATCGGCCGGCCCAGCCGGGCCGAGCCGACATGCTCGTCGTTGAAACGTATGTACTTGATGTCGCCGTACACCAGTGACCCGCGGGCGAACCGCCATTTGCGGCCGTTGCGGTGCCGGCCGATCTTGCCCCACGGCACCACCAGCGCGGTCATCGTGCGCCGGGCCATGTCGGCGGAGAAACTGACCGCCTCAAAGTCCAGGATGTCGGTCATCGGGCGCCGCCCGGGATCGCGGACACCTGGCTCGGCGGGACGGCGGCGCGCAGCGGCGGCGCGATCGCCCGCGGCGGCAGCCCCTCGGATTCGCGGATCTCCGCAGGGTCGGTGACCCCCATGTCGGCGTACGCCTGCTGCACCTCGGCGCGGGTCTTCGGGTCCGCCTTGAGGTAGTCGTCGAGCTGGAACCGGGCCCGGTACCCGGGGCGGGTCACGTCCGGCATCGACAGCCGGTCGGTTATCGCCTTCATGTAGGGCGACAGCACGTCGTTGACCCGGTCCTTACGTCGGTCGACCGCGTTCTGGTAGGTGCGCGACGTGGTCGATACCCCGAGGTCTTCGGGGTCCAGACCGCCGGCGTTGGCGATTTGCAGGTCCACCCGCTGCTGCTGCTGGATCACCTGAAGCTCCGCCGGCGTCGGATCCTGGATCGGGTTGTACTTCAACGCGGCCGGCACGTAGCCGTCGAGCCGCTTCTCACGCGCCGACGCGAAGTCGGTCAGCATGTCCTCGATGTCGGTGTCGTCGGCCGGATCAACGGTCGGGTCCGCCGGCGTGAAGAACCCGCGCATGCGCCGGTTCACCGCGTACAGGTCGGCTGCCTCATCCAGGGCGATCGCCCGGCGGATCGCCCGTTCCCCCACGTCCAGCAGCCCAGGGTTCGGCGAGTCAAACCGGATCACCTGCCCGAACGGGACCGGCCGGCCCTCCATGTAGACGACCCCCTCGGTGGGCAGGTCGGACGGCAGGTAGCCGCGCTGGTAGTCGGACGGCGGTTCCAGGGTCACCGTGCTGGGCGCGTACCGCTGGGCTTTCGCCGGGTACCCGCCGTCGGTGACCTCGATGACCCGCCACCAGGCCACCGCATCGAACAGCAGGTCTTCGATGGTCATCGCCAGGGTGACGATGTTGGGCACGTTCGGATCGATCTGGGCGAACAGCGGATGGTCCTGCACCCGGTTGCTCGCGTCGACCAGCTCAAGCGGCAGGCTGCCGATCGAGCAGAGCTGGTTGCGGGTGCGCAGCACGGCGGGCACCCCGAGCGCGGCTTTCCGGTCGATCCGCTGCCCGCGGAGGATCTTGAGGAAGCCGAGCTGGTCGACCGGGTATTGCAGGGTGCTGAAGTGCACCACCCGCGGCCCGGGGTCGGGCGCGGCAAACCACGCCTTGACGCGCGGCCACAGTCCCATGATCCGCATGGTACAAGCGTTGCTACAAAACGGCTATGACCAGCGGCTACGTGCCGCGCGGCAGCAGCACCCGCGGTTTGCCCAACGGGGTCGGCAGGGTGCGGGCCAGCAGCACCACGCCCGCGGCCGCGTACACCGCGTCGGCGTACGTGTCACCGGTCCGCCCGAACCGCCACTTGTCCCCCGGGCAGGGCAGTTTCGTCGCGGCCAGGGCCTGCGCGTCCAGCAGCGGGTCACCGGAGTGCAGCACCTGCCGGCCCTCCACCGCGGCCGCGAAACTCATGCAGGCGCCGGGCACCTCGCCGGCGATCTCCTCCACCGTGACGCCGCGCGGTGGCCACGACGTACGCCCCTTGCGCTCGCGGATGGTGGCGACCAGCGCCGCGGCCGGCCCACCCGGGAACCAGCCGAACTTGCGCGGCCGGTTGCGGGCCAGGAATCCGGGCAACTCAGCCTCGGCGCGGGTCACCGCCTGGTCGCCCTCCCACGCCCGCACCGGTTCGATCCGGACCCGCCCGTCCGGGAGCTGGGCGCCCGCGAGCAGGGACACGTGCCGCAGGTCGGGCGTGACGTCGATCATCATGACCAGGCCGCGGCGTAGCTCGTCGAGGGTGCCGGGGATCTTGCAGTCGGCCCATGCCTGCGGGTCGAGCGCCGGGTCGAGCGCGTCGACCTGAATATTCATCGCCTCGGTCTTGAAGTCCGCGAGCGCGGCGCCGCCCTTCGCGACCGCTACCCGCGCCTCGGCCAAAAGGTCGGACATCGGGAACCGGTCGGAACGGTTCACGTTCGGGTTGGCCATGGCCAGCGCCACCGGGTCAAGCGGGTCGGCACCCTTGGGCGGTGACCACTCGAACAACCCGAGCCGCGGGTCGCCGTCCCCGGTGTCCAGGAACGCCAGGGCGGCCGAGCGGAGATCGTTGAGCACGATCGACCGGTAGTCACCCATGCTGGTCAGCGCCCAGAACTGGCCGTACGGGCGGGACCGCATCGCATAGTAGGAAGCGCCGTACGCCGAATAGTCGTGGTGCTGGCGCAGCTCGTCGGCGATCACCCGGTCCAGGGCGTCGCCGCGGCCGCCCTCCTCGTTGGAGGCAACCGGTTCGTACACGCTGCCGTTGGTCAGCGCCCACCGCTCCCGGCCGGCCGCGGTCAGGATCCCGCCCCGTTTCGGGATCATCGCCGCGAGCTCGGGGACCGCGCGGCACAGGTCGATCGACTTGCGCCACGCCTTGATCGCCATCGCGGTTTTCGTCGAGCTGCCCAGCACGGTCAACGGCCCGCACACGTACATCCAGTACGCGGCCAGGACCGCGAGTAGATACGTCTTGCCGTTCTGCCGGGCCACGGTCACCACGACCCGCCGGAACCGCGGCCGCCCGTCGGGGAGCACCTCCAGGGCGTGGATGACCAGCCAGCGTTGCCACGGATCCAGCGGCACCCGCAGCACGAGGTCGGCGAAGTCGGCGACGTCGAATCCCTCGGAGGTCTGTTCGGTGAGCGCGCAGCCGCACCCGCACGGTCCGGCCGGCCCGGTGATCAGCGGCGGCAGGTACAGCCGCGGCACGGTGTGCCCGACGATCTGGTCGGGCGCCGGCGCCGCGGTCAGCGTCATGTCCCGTTCCGGGCCGCGCGGCGCGCCACCAGTTCGTCGAGCGGGCTGGGGGTCGGCGCCGAGGAGGGGACGGTGACGGTTTTGGCCAGCGCGGCCCGCGCCGCCGGCGTCAGGCCGAGCGCGGCCAGCGCGGCCAGCAGCGCCGGCCCGACCTTGGCCAGATCGTGACCGCCGGGGCAGCGGCATTCCTCGCACGGCCGGTGCATCGCGTCGAGGTAACGGGCGTAGGTGTGGGCGAGTTCGACGGTAGCCGCGTCCTCCGGGCGCAGCGTCGCGTTGCGTAACGCGGCGCGGAGTCTCGTCTCGATCGTCACAGGTCAAGTTTGCGCGGCGCCGTGTGTAAAAAGTTGAG
>DASSVD010000046.1:0-4028 GCA_035706365.1 Nocardioidaceae bacterium | reverse complement strand
CAAGGGGTCGCCCGCGCGGATCATGAGCTTCTCCTGGGTGGCGCTGAACCGGGTGCAGAAGCTGGCGCCGGACCTGGAGATCGTGATGCTGATCGAGCGGCTGGTCTCCTGGAAGCTGGCCAAGAAGCAGCTGGTGGGCCGCGACTGGATCACCGGCCCGGGCATGCGGCTCCTGCGCGAGAACCCCGACTTCGGCGCGAAGCTGCGCCGCAAGGGCCGCCGGATGCACGTGTGGACTGTGAACCGCCCCGACGACGTCGACCTGTGCCTGGACCTGGGCGTGGAGGCGCTGATCACCGACGTACCCGATCAGGTGATGCGGCATCTGTCACGTCGGGGTTTGTGACCGATCTGCGCCGGGCACGCTCGACTACGAGCATCTGGAGTCGACAGGAGGGACGGTCCGCGTGGTGACGCGTCAGGCTCCCACTGAGACCAGTGCACCCGTGTCGATGCGGGTGCCCTTCGCCCCTGCCTCCGTGGGCGTGGCGCGCAGGCGCCTGCACACCTGGATGCTGGACCACGGCGCGTCCTCCGCGCGGATGGAGGACGCGCGAGTCATCGTCTCCGAGCTCGTCGGCAACGCGGTGCGTCACGCCCGGCCGCTGCCGGACGGGACGGTCTCGGTCGGCTGGTCGCTCGGCGGCCGCGGGCTCGACCTGTCCGTCACCGACGGGGGCGCGGACAGCAGCCCGCACCGGGTGCACGCGCCCGCATCCGCAGTGGCCGGCCGAGGAATGGCGATCGTCGACTCTCTCGCCCACACGTGGTGGGTCGACGAGAGCGGTTCCCGGTCCACGGTGCACGCCGTCGTCGCGATGCGCTGAGCCAGCCCCACGGGTCGGCCGGTGTCAGGCTGACGGCTGGCGTCGGGGTTGTCGGCTGGCGTCGGGGCTGTCGGCTGGCGTCGGGGCTGTCGGCCGGCTCCAGTAGCCTTCGCGACATGGGAAAGCGCTCTCGCGTCAACAACCGCACCGACGTACCGGCCGGGGAGGTCGGGCCTCGCCAGCCGTGCCCGTGTGGGTCGGGCCGGCGGTACAAGGCCTGCCACGGCAACCCGGACGGACCGCCGCAGGTGTTCCACGCCCGGCCGTTCGAGGGACTGGCGGGCGAGTGTGACCTGATCGCGATGCGCGAGCTGGTGCCCGCGGCCACGGCGCCGGTCACCGTGCGCGAGCATGCGGACCGGCCGGTGCAGCTGTGCACGCTGCTGCCCGGCGCCGCGCCCGCGCTGGTCCGCGACGACGGCAGCGTGTGGCTGGGGCTGCAGGTGCAGCACAACTTCGGTGACCCGTCGCGCGACCTGGCCGCCGTGCTGGAGAAGGCGCTGGCGACCGAGGAGTCCGGAGCTGTCGGCCTGACCGAGTCGCCCGGCGACGGTCCGCGGCTCCAGGACCTGCTCACCGACGAGCCGTTGCAGGTCACCGTGCACGAGGGGTTCGACTTCTGGGTCGCGGACGTCGACGACCCCACCGGCACGGTCGCTGCGTCCCTTGAGCAGGCGAATGCCGCGGCGCTTCCCACGGCGCGGCTGACCACGGTGGACGCGGCGTACTGGACCAGCGTGGGCAGCAAGGAGCACCTGCGCTGGGTGATGCCCCACGACGAGGAGAAGCTGCTCTCCGCGCTCGCCCGGCTGCACGCCGCAGGCAAGGACCGGATCGCCGAGGGCGCCCGCCTGGTCGGGATGTTCCGCACCCACGGCGTCCTCGTCCCGGTCTGGGACCTGCCCGTCGGCACCGGCCCGGAGGCGCTCGAGGAGCCCGCCGAGGCATTCGGCAAGGAGCTCGAGGCGGCCCTGGCCGACGACTCCCCGCTCACCGGCGACGAGCGGTCGGCCCGGTCGGGACTGGCGAACCGGCAGCTCACGATCCGCTGAGCACGATGGCCGGCCGGGGCGGCTGCGGTCCGGCGGCAAGGACTAGACCATCGAAGCAAACTTTCCGGTGACCTGAGTCATATTGGGGTCTTCCGGTTGAACCCGAGGTCGCCGAGCCGTATCTTTGGCGATGCCCGGTCGTTGTTGTATCCCCCGTCAGCAACGGCCGGGTTTTCACGTTCTCATGGGCCGAACGATGTGGAACTCGCCGGCGTCGCACGAGCCATGCTTCGGGCCCGGCACGACCTCCGCCCATGCCTGCCGAAGCCTCAAGCCCTCGTCACATGGCCTCCTTGATCCCACGCCGGATCAGCCAGGAGTTCACCGGGTAGGCGGTCAGGAAGCCCAGGCACATGCCGACCTGCATCATGAACCAGTAGACCGCAGAGTCCGGGTGAAGGTGTGGCGCTGGGAAGAACACGAACGACGCCAGGGCCATCCAGCCGAACAAGCCGATCTCGAAGGCGGTCAGCGACAGGATGTCGGCCTTCGCGGCGGCGAGGATGCCCTTTCGCAGGCCGAGGCCACGCATGGGGGCGATGGCGAAGTACTGGAAGGCCAGTCCGAGCACGACGGCGAGGACGTAGTCACCGACGTACTCGGCGAACAGCGTCTCGCCTGCAACGGTCAACGCGAGGAAGAAGACGGTGAACTCGGCGATGATGTCACCGAGCGTGCACCCGGCGCCGCAGTGACTCACGCCCTCGGACACGGTCGCCCACCATGGCTTGTCCGGGGCTCGTCTCGGTCCCGCTCGGAGAGCCAGCGGCTGGACTTCGGTTTGCCGAAGCGGCTGTAGGCAAGAACGCCGAGCGGCCCCGCGTACAAGGCGGTGACCGGCCAAACGACCTCCATCACCTTCATGTGCTGGCGATAGCCACGCCCGTAGATGTCGAGAAGGATCCACGCCGCACAGGCGAACCCGACCACGAGCGTGGTCCACGCGAGCAGAGTCAGCCAAGTCGGTGGCATGGGCTCCTCGTGGGTCGACGGCAGTCTCGGGGCGGCTACCCGCGATCTCCTCCCGATATGCCTGACCCCAGCGGCGAACGTGCATCGACATATGCCGGATCTCGCCTGCTGCGCTAGTCGGAGCCGCGCCTCCTGCCGCGCCAGCGGGAACTACGCCTGGGGCGAAGAGATGCGCCGCGTGTGGCGTGCTGGTTGCGGCCCCGTCAGGCTCGCCGGGCGGGGCCGGTCTCCATCACAAGTGCGGCGAGGGTGGCGCCGAGCTCGTAGGCACCCTCGAGCGCCGCATCATCGACGTCGCCGAGAACGGCGAACACATCGCTGGCCTGCTTCCAGCCCAGCGCGCCCACGATGGACAGGACGGAGCGCACGGCTCCCTCGGTGTCGTAGCGCCCGTGCACGAACAGACCGAACGGTCGTCCGGCGGTGCTCCCTGCGCTCGCGTCGGCGGCTCCGCTCGAGGAGAGGGAGCCACCGACCTGCAGGAAGGTGGAGTCGAAGAAGTGCTTGAGCGCACCGCTCATGTATCCGAAGTTCGCCGGAGTGCCGAGCAGGTAGCCGTCGGCCGCCAGTACGTCGTCCGCGGTGGTCTCGAGGGCCGGCCGCACCAGGATCTCGACGCCTTCGATCGCGTCGTCATTCCCGCCGGCCAGGACCTGGTCGAGCAACGTGCGTGTAGAGCGGGTCGGGGAGTGGTGTACGACGAGCAAGGTCGGCATCCGGCCACGGTAGCGGGCGGTGATGCGGGGGGACGTTCGCCGAGGCGGGGACTGCAGGGGTATGCACGCGGGTGCGCGGGCAGCCGCGGCGTGGGCCGGTTCTGGTCCACAGGTGGGCGGGTGGGGTGGGTGTACACAGGTTCGAAAACGGTCCGGAAAGTGTCGGTGGTCACGTCTAGCGTTGGGGTATGGAACTCGACGAGACCCGCCCGGACGGGACCCCCGCGGCAGATGCGGCTGGTGCCGCGGCCGGTGGTGCACCGGGAGGGGCGGCCGGAGTTGCGGCCGAGCCTGCCGGCGCCGCGGCTGGTGCTGCGGGGGGTGGTGGGCCGCGGTTGTTGCGGTTCGCGTGTGCGGTGGGGGAGGCGTTGGACCGGGTCGGGGAGGCGTCGGCGGTGTTCATGAGCCCGGAGGAGTTGCGGGCGACGTTGGTGGAGTTGGAGTCGGTGACCAGTCGGGTC
>DASSVD010000045.1:0-22006 GCA_035706365.1 Nocardioidaceae bacterium | reverse complement strand
CTGGTGCTCGTCCAGGCCCTCCTCGAGTGCCTCCTCGCGCGCCTCCAGCACGCGCTTGTAGTCGCTGGGCATCACCTCGGTGAACCGGGCCACCGCGGCGGGCCAGTCGGCCAGCAGCTCCGCCGCCAGCGGCGAGCCGGTCTCCTCGTGGTGACGCCGCACCAGGTGGTGCAGCTCCTCGACGGCGTCGTCCTTGACCGGGCCGAGCTCCACCAGCTCGGGGTTGACCCGCCCCTCGTCCAGGTCGAGCACGAAGGCGACCCCACCGGACATGCCCGCGGCGAAGTTCCGACCGGTCGGTCCGAGCACGACCACACGACCGCCGGTCATGTACTCGCACCCGTGGTCGCCGACTCCTTCGACCACGGCCGCCGCCCCCGAGTTGCGCACGCAGAAGCGCTCGCCGACCTGGCCGCGCAGGTACAGCTCCCCGGACGTGGCTCCGTAGCCGAGCACGTTGCCGGCGATGATCTGCCGGCCGGCATCGAAGGTCGCTGCCCGGTCGGGACGGACCACGATGCGCCCGCCCGAGAGCCCCTTGCCGACGTAATCGTTGGCGTCGCCCTCCAGCCGGAGCGTGACGCCCCGCGGCAGGAACGCCCCGAACGACTGGCCGGCCGAGCCGGTGAAGGTGAGGTCGATAGTGCCGTCGGGCAGCCCCTCACCGCGGTAACGCTTGGTGACCTCGTGACCGAGGATCGTGCCCACGGTGCGGTTCACGTTACGGATCGGCACCTGGGCGCGCACCGGCTCGCCGCGCTCGAGCGCGTCGGCGGCGAGCGCGACCAGCTCGTTGTCCAGGGCCTTGTCCAGCCCGTGGTCCTGCGGCCGGGTCCGGTGCCGGGCGGCGTCCTCGGGCAGCGCCGGCACGTGGAGGACCGGGGACAGGTCCAGCCCGGCGGCCTTCCAGTGGTTGACCGCGCGCTCGGTGTCGAGCAGCTCCACGTGCCCGACGGCCTCGTCCAGCGAGCGGAAACCGAGCTCGGCGAGCAGCTCGCGCACCTCTTCCGCGATGTAGGTGAAGAAGTTGACCACGTGCTCGGCCTTGCCGGCGTAACGGGCCCGCAGCACCGGGTTCTGCGTGGCCACGCCGACCGGGCAGGTGTCGAGGTGGCAGACCCGCATCATGATGCAGCCCGAGACCACCAGCGGCGCCGTGGCGAAGCCGAACTCCTCGGCCCCCAGCAGCGCGGCGACCAGCACGTCCCGGCCGGTCTTGAGCTGACCGTCGGCCTGCACCACGATCCGGTCGCGCAGCCCGTTGAGCAGCAGCGTCTGCTGGGTCTCGGCCAGGCCGAGCTCCCACGGACCGCCGGCGTGCTTGAGCGAGGTCAGCGGCGAGGCGCCGGTGCCACCATCGTGCCCCGAGATGAGGACGACGTCCGCGTGTGCCTTCGAGACCCCCGCCGCGACGGTGCCGACCCCGACCTCGGAGACCAGCTTGACGTGCACCCGTGCGGACGGGTTCGCGTTCTTCAGGTCGTGGATCAGCTGCGCGAGGTCCTCGATCGAATAGATGTCGTGGTGCGGCGGCGGGGAGATCAGTCCGACCCCCGGCGTGCTGTGCCTCGTCTTCGCCACCCAGGGGTACACCTTGTGGCCGGGCAGCTGGCCGCCCTCCCCGGGCTTCGCGCCCTGCGCCATCTTGATCTGGATGTCGTCGGCGTTGGTGAGGTACTCCGCGGTCACCCCGAAGCGACCCGAGGCGACCTGCTTGATCGCGCTGCGACGCTCCGGGTCGTAGAGCCGCTCGGTGTCCTCGCCGCCCTCACCGGTGTTCGACTTGCCGCCCAGCCGGTTCATCGCGATCGCCAGGGTCTCGTGCGCCTCCTGGCTGATCGAGCCGTAGGACATCGCGCCGGTGGAGAACCGCTTGACGATCTCGGAGACCGGCTCGACCTCCTCCAGCGGCACCGGGCGTCGGCCCAGCTCCTCCGCGCCGCGGAAGCGGAACAGCCCGCGCAGCGTCATCAGCCGCTCGGACTGCTCGTTCACCCGTGCGGTGTACTGGCGGAAGACGTCGAAGCGACCGGCCCGCGTGGCGTGCTGCAGCCGGAACACCGTCTCCGGGTCGAACAGGTGCGGCTCCCCCTCCCGGCGCCACTGGTACTCCCCGCCGATCTCGAGGGCGCGGTGGGAGGGCGGCAGCCCGTTGACGGGGTACGCCGTGCGGTGCCGCGCCGCGACCTCGCGAGCGACCTCCTCCAGCCCGATCCCACCGAGCTTGCTGACCGTGCCGGTGAAGTAGCGGTCGACCAGCTGCTGGGAGAGCCCGATCGCCTCGAAGATCTGCGCCCCCGTGTAGGACGCGACCGTGGAGACCCCCATCTTGCTCATCACCTTCAGCACGCCCTTGCCCAGCGACCGCACCAGGTTGCGCACCGCGGTCTCCCGGTCGAGCTGCACGTAGTAGCCGTCGCGGGCGAGGTCCTCGACCGTCTCCATCGCCAGGTAGGGGTTGACTGCGGCGGCGCCGTACCCGATCAACAGCGCCACGTGGTGCACCTCGCGCACGTCGCCGGCCTCGACCACGAGCCCGACCTGGGTGCGGGTCTTCTCCCGGACCAGGTGGTGGTGCACCGCGCCGGTGAGCAGCAGCGACGGGATCGGGGCCAGCTCCGCGGTGGAGTGCCGGTCGGACAGGACGATGATGCGCGCCCCGCCGGCGATCGCCTCCGAGACCTCCGCGCAGATCTCGTCGATGCGCCGGGCCAGCGCCTCGCCGCCGCCCTCGACCGGGTACAGGCCCCGCGCCACGTGGGTGGCGTAGCCGGGCAGGTCGCCGTCCCGGTTGATGTGACGCAGCTTGGCCAGCTCGTCGTTGTCGATCACCGGGAAGGGCAGCACCACCTGGCGGCACGACGCCGGGGTGGGCTCGAGCAGGTTGGACTCGGGGCCGATCGTGCCGGCCAGCGAGGTGACCAGCTCCTCCCTGATCGCGTCCAGCGGCGGGTTGGTCACCTGGGCGAAGAGCTGGCTGAAGTAGTCGAAGAGCAGCCTCGGCCGGTCGGAGAGGGCGGCGATAGGTGTGTCGGTGCCCATCGACCCGATCGGCTCGGCGCCGGTCTTCGCCATCGGCGTCAGCAGGACGCGCTTCTCCTCCTCGGTGTAGCCGAAGATCTGCTGGCGGCGGGTCACCGAGGCGTGGGTGTGCACGATGTGCTCGCGGTCGGGGAGGTCACCGAGTCGGATGATCCCGGCGTGCAGCCACTCGTCGTAGGGGTGCTCGGCGGCGAGCTCGCCCTTGATCTCCTCGTCCTCGACGATCCGGTGCTCGGCCGTGTCGACCAGGAACATCCGTCCCGGTTGCAGCCGCCCCTTGCGGACCACGCTCGCCGGGTCGATGTCGAGCACGCCGACCTCCGAGGCGAGCACGACCAGGCCGTCGTCGGTGACCCAGTATCGCGAGGGCCGCAGCCCGTTGCGGTCGAGCACCGCGCCGACCTGAGCGCCGTCGGTGAACACCACGCACGCCGGCCCGTCCCAGGGCTCCATCAGCGAGGCGTGGAACTCGTAGAACGCGCGCCGGGCGGAGTCCATCTCGGCGTGGTTCTCCCACGCCTCGGGGATCATCATCAGCACCGAGTGCGGCAGTGACCGGCCGCCCAGGTGCAGCAGCTCGAGGACCTCGTCGAAGGAGGCGGAGTCCGAGGCTCCGGGCGTGCACACCGGGAACAGCCGCTCGAGGTCTCCGGGGATCAGGTCGCTGGACAGCAGCGCCTCCCGGGCGCGCATCCAGTTCCGGTTGCCCATCACGGTGTTGATCTCGCCGTTGTGGGCGATGAACCGGAACGGGTGCGACAGCGGCCAGCTGGGGAAGGTGTTGGTGGAGAAGCGCGAGTGCACCACCGCCACCGCCGAGGCCATCCGCTCGTCGACCAGGTCGGGGTAGAACACCTCGATCTGATCGGGATTGAGCATTCCCTTGTAGGCCAGGGTGCGCGAGGACAGCGACGGGAAGTACACGTCGGTCTCGCGCTCGGCGCGCTTGCGCAGGCAGAAGGCGAGCCGCTCGAGCGCCATCCCCACCAGCCGGCCGGCGCTCGCCGTGACGAACAGCTGGGAGAACGTCGGCATCACCGAGCGGGCGGTGCTGCCCAGCGGCGAAGGGTCGACGGGCACGTCGCGCCAGCCGAGGACCGACAGGCCTTCTTCGGCTGCGATCTCCTCGATCCGCCGCCGGGTCTTGGCAGCACCCTCCGCGTCGGCGGGGAGGAAGGCCGTGCCCACGGCGTACGCGCGCGCCGGCGGGAGGTCGAAGTCCACGACCTCACGCAGGAACCGGTCGGGTACCTGGAACAGGATTCCGGCGCCGTCGCCGGAGTCCGGCTCTGCGCCGGAGGCACCGCGGTGCTCCAGGTTGCGCAGGGCGGTGATCGCCTTGCTGACGATGTCATGGCTGGCGACGCCGGTCAGGGTCGCCACGAAGGCCACGCCGCACGCATCGTGCTCGTGGAGCCCGTCGTAGAGCCCTTGGGGCGGCGGGAATGCAGGCATCGGCACTCTCCCGTCGTCGTCGGTCACCGGATCCCGCAGTCCCGGGTGGTCCGGCCGGTCCGTGCGGATCCGGTAGGTCCGGGGGTGTCCGTGGGTGCGGGAGGTCGGTGAGGCGGAACTGGCGCGGGACGGCATTGGCCCATGCAGAATCGAAAGCGTACAACATGGTCGCGGTACGCCGACCACCCTGCGGGACGCCCGGATCACATGGTGGACAGCTCAGCCGAGCCCGGTCCCCACCGCCGCGCCGACCCCGTAGGTGAGCGCCGCAGCTGCCGCGCCGAGGACCATCTGCCGCGTCCCGCCGTACCACCAAGTGCGGTTGGTGACCTGGGTGACCACCGCCCCGCACACGAACAGCGCCAGTAAGGTGACCACGAGCGCGGGCACGAGGTTGTCGGCGCCGAGCAGGTAGGGCAGTAGCGGCAGGAGGGCCCCGACCGCGAACGACGCGAACGACGAGACCGCCGCGACCCGCGGCGAGGCGAGGTCGTCCGGGTCGACACCGAGCTCCTCGCGGGCGTGCACCGCAACCGCGTTGTCCACGTCGCGGTGCACCTGCCGGGCCACCTGGGTGGCGAGGTCGGTGTCGATGCCCTTGTCGACGTACATCGCTGCAAGCTCGGCGACCTCGCCCTCGGGGTTGCGCAGGATCTCGACGCGCTCCTTGTCGATCTCGCGCCGGGCCGCCTCGGACTGGCTGGCGACCGAGGTGTACTCCCCCGCCGCCATCGAGAAGGCACCCGCGGCCAGTCCGGCCAGGCCGGCCAGCACGATGGCGTGGGAGTCGGTGGCGGCCCGGGTGCCTCCGGCGACCCCGGCGATCAGCGCGGCGTTGGACACCAGCCCGTCCATGGCGCCGAACACGGCGGGCCGCAGCCAGCCGCCGGTGACGTCGGGATGCTCGTGGTCGATGGCCGGGGCGCCGTCCGCGGCCGGGCGGGAGGTGCTGCTCATGGGGCGAAAGTTACCCGGCCGGCCCGCCGATTTCATCGAAGGAGAGGCTCACCTCACCGCTCACCTCTCCGCTCACCTCACCGCTCACCTCAACGGGGCGCGGGCTCCGGCTCACCCTCGCGCCACACCGAGTCCTCGCGACCGGGGTGTCGCCGCGCGGACCAGATCAGGTAGCCCACCGCCAGCAGGAAGACGATGATCGAGGTCCACACGTTCAACCGCAGCCCGGCGATGTGGTTGGCGGTGTCGATGCGCAGGTACTCGATCCACCCGCGGCCCAGCGTGTAGGCGGCGACGTAGAGCGCGAACGCGCGGCCGTGCCCGAGCCGGAAGCGCCGGTCGGCCCAGATCACCAGCCCGGCGACACCGAGGTCCCAGACGAACTCGTACAGGTAGGTGGGGTGGAACGTGGAGTACTGCTCGTAGCCCTCCGGCCGGTTCTGCGGGTCGATCTCCAGCGCCCACGGCAGCGTGGTCGGCCTGCCGAACAGCTCCTGGTTGAACCAGTTGCCCCACCGCCCGACGGCCTGGGCCACCGCGATGCCCGGCGCCAGCGCGTCGGCCAGCGGCGGGAACTTGATCCCGGCGCGCCGACAGCCGATGTAGGCACCCAGCCCCCCGAGCGCGATGGCTCCCCAGATGCCCAGGCCGCCCTGCCACACGTAGAGCGCGGCCACCGGGTCCTGCCCGGCGGTGAAGTAGAGCTCGTAGTCGGTGATCACGTGGTACAGCCGGCCGCCGACCAGGCCGAACGGGATCGCCCAGATCGCGACGTCGCCGATCTGCCCGGCGCGACCGCCACGGGCGACCCAGCGGCGCTCCCCCAACCAGATGGCCAGCACGACGCCGGCGATGATGCAGAGGGCGTAGGCCCGGATCGGGACGGGCCCGAGGTGCCAGACGCCCTGGTCCGGGCTGGGCAGGTAGGCGAGAGTCACGCAGCGAGGCTATCTGCTCCGGTGCAGCAGCGCGGTCAGGTCCTCGGCGAGGGCGGCCGCCGAGGTTCCCTCGGTCCACACGATCGGGGCGGTGCCGTCGGCGCGGACGCCGACGATCTGCGTGCCGTGGGCGACCTCGTACCCGCCCGACGGGAGCCGGGCGCCCTTCTCGATGGGTACGCCGAGGGCGTGCGCGACGTCCACGATCCGCGGGAGCGGGCCGGTCAGCCCCTCGAAGGACGGGTTGAACCGGTCCAGGTAGTCGCGCAGCACCTGCGGGGTGTCCCGCTTCGGGTCGCTGGTCACGAAGAGCATGTCCACCTTGCGCTGCTGGGCGGGCTCCAGCCGGGTCAGGGCGGAGGCGATGTCGGACATCACCAGCTGACAGATGTCGGGGCAGTGGGTGTACCCGAAGAACACCAGGGTCAGCGGGGCGTCGGTGTCCTGGCGCAACGCGTAGGGCTCGCCGTCGGTCGCGGTCAGGGTGGCCTTCGGTAGCCGGTGGGGCTCGGGCAGCACCGCGCCGTTCATGCCGTCGTCGCCGAACGTCTTCACTCCCGTGACGAGCTGTCCCTGGTCCGGCGTACCGGCGCAGCCCGCGGCGAGGAGCAGCACCAGCCCCGCAGCGGCCGCCGCGAGCAGACGCCGCGCCTCAGGCACGGCGTACTCCGGCGGCGAGCTGCTCGGTCAACGTGCCCAGGCCGCGCAGGGCAGCATCCTGATCACCGTCGGCGTCGAGCACCTGCCGGACGAAGGCGGAGCCGACGATCACCCCGTCGGCGAAGCCGGCGACCTCGGCCGCCTGGTCGCCGGTGGAGACGCCCAGCCCGACCCCGACCGGCAGGTCGGTGTGGGCCTTGGTCCGGTGCACCAGCGGGGCGGCCAGGTCGCTCGTCGAGGCGCGGGCGCCGGTCACCCCCATGACGGCGGTCGCGTAGACGAAGCCCCGACAGGCCCGCACGGTCGACTCCAGCCGCGCGTCGGTGGAGGACGGCGCGACCAGGAAGATCTTGTCCAGGTCGTGGCGGTCGGCGGCGGCGATCCACTCCCGCGCCTCGTCGGGCACCAGGTCCGGGGTGATCAGCCCCGACCCGCCGGCGGAGGCGAGGTCGGCGGCGAACCGCTCGACCCCGTAGCGCTCGACCGGGTTCCAGTAGGTCATCACGACCACCGGTGCGCCGGTGGCCGCGACCTGCTCGACCACGTGCAACACGTCGCGGGTGCGCGTGCCGTTGTCCAGCGCCTGCTGCGCCGCGGTCTGGATCGTGGGCCCGTCCATCACCGGGTCGCTGTAGGGCAGGCCGACCTCGATCAGGTCGCAGCCGTGCTCGATCATGGTCCGCATCGCCGCCACCGAGCCCGGCACGGACGGGAAGCCGGCCGGCAGGTAGCCGACCAGTGCGGCGCGCTGCTCCTGCCGGGCCCGGTCGAAGGCTCCCTGGACGCTCACTGCTGCTCCTCCCCCGACCCCTCGCCGGCCGCCTCGCGCGGTCCGGCACCGGCTGTGGCATCGACGTGTCGACCGAGGCCGAACCACTCGACGGCGGTGGCCATGTCCTTGTCCCCACGCCCGGAGAGGTTGACCAAGATCGTGGACCCCGGCTTCTCCCCGGCCAGGTGCAGCGCCCCGGCCACGGCGTGGGCGGACTCGATCGCCGGGATGATCCCCTCGGTACGGGCCAGCAGCGAGAACGCGTCCATCGCCTGGGCGTCGGTGACCGGTCGGTAGTCCGCGCGCCCGGACTCGGCGAGGTGGGCGTGCTGCGGCCCGACTCCGGGGTAGTCCAGCCCGGCCGAGATGGAGTGCGACTCCCGCGTCTGCCCGTCCTCGTCCTGCAGCACGAAGGTGCGCGCGCCGTGCAGCACGCCGAACTCGCGGGCGTAGATGGTCGCGGCGTGCCGCATCGTGTCCACGCCGTCGCCGGCCGCCTCACAGCCGACCAGCGCGACGTCGGCGTCGTCGAGGAACCCCGCGAAAAGGCCGATCGCGTTGGAGCCGCCACCCACGCAGGCGACCGCCGCGTCGGGCAGGGCACCGGTCAGCTCGAGGCACTGCGCGCGCGCCTCGTCACCGATCCCCCGGCAGAAGTCGCGGACCATGGAGGGGAACGGGTGCGGCCCGGCGGCGGTGCCGAACAGGTAGGCGGTGTGGTCCACCGTCGACACCCAGTCGCGGATCGCCTCGTTGATGGCGTCCTTGAGGGTGCGCGATCCGGACTTCACCGCGACCACCTCCGCGCCCAGCAGCTGCATCCGGGCGACGTTGAGGGCCTGGCGCTCGGTGTCCACCTCGCCCATGTAGACGGTGCAGTCCAGACCCAGGTAGGCCGCCGCGGTGGCCGAGGCGACGCCGTGCTGGCCGGCACCGGTCTCCGCGATCACCCGGCGCTTGCCCATCCGGCGGGTCAGCAGCGCCTGCCCCAGCACGTTGCGGATCTTGTGCGCGCCGGTGTGGTTGAGGTCCTCCCGCTTGAGCAGGATCCGCGCGCCGGCGACCTCGGACAGCTTCGTGGCGTCGTAGAGCGGTGAAGGCGTGCCGGCGTACTCGCGCAGCATCCGCTCGAACTCGCCGGTGAAGCCGGGGTCGGCCATCGCCTCCTGCCAGGCGTCGGTCAGCTCGTCGAGGGCGGCCATCAGCGCCTCGGGCATCATCCGGCCGCCGAAGCGGCCGAACCGGCCGGCGGGATCAGCGGCGTGCTCAACGGCGGCGGACATGGGCGGGACTCCCCGGTCTGTTCAGGATCCCGGTCGGGATCGGTTCGGTCTCACTGTCGGTGCGGTGCAATGCGGTGCGGTGAAGTGCAGTGCAGTGCGGTACGCGCTAGCGGTCGCGCTGCTTGAGCGCGGGGTGGGCGCCGGCCGCGACCAGGTCCGCAACGGCCGTGCGCGCGTCGGTGCCGCGCACCAGCGACTCGCCGACCAGCACCACTTGGGCTCCCTGCTTGGCGTACTCGAACACGTCGTGCGGGCCGCGTACGCCGGACTCGGCCACACGCACCACGTCGTCGGGGATGCGCGGCGCCAGCCGGGAGAACGTGTCGCGATCGACCTCGAGGGTGCGCAGGTTGCGCGCGTTGACGCCGATCAGCCGGGCACCGGCCTCCAGCGCCCGGTCGATCTCCTCCTCGTCGTGCACCTCCACCAGCGGGGTGAGCCCGATCGACTCGGCGCGCTCGACCAGGCAAGTCAGCTGATTCTGGTCGAGGGCGGCGACGATCAGCAGCGCGAGGTCGGCACCCGCGGCGCGCGCTTCCCACAGTTGGTAGGAGGTGACGATGAAGTCCTTGCGCAGCACCGGGATGTCCACGGCACGACGCACGTTGCGCAGGTCCTCGAGGCTGCCGCCGAACCGTCGCTGCTCGGTCAGCACGCTGATCGTGGCGGCACCACCGGCGGCGTAGTCGGCGGCGAGCGCGGCGGGGTCGGCGATCGGCGCCAGCGCGCCCTTGCTCGGGCTGGAGCGCTTGACCTCGGCGATCACGCTGACTCCCGCCGCCCGGAAGGCCGGCATCGGGTCGCGTGCGTCGGGGGCTCGACGCGCCGCCTCCTTCACCGCGTCGAGAGGGGTGCGCGCCTCGCGCTCAGCGAGGTCGAGGCGTACGCCGTCGATGATCTCGTCGAGAACGGACATGGCCACCTCTCTGGGACGGGCCCTTGGGGACGGGCCTGTGGGACCGGCCTGCGGTACGGCTCGGTCGCCCTCCAGCCTCTCACGGGCGGCCCGACCGGCTCGCACGCAGGGTTCGTCGCGAGACGGTCCAGGGGACGGGGGGCGCGGTGCTCGCCCCCGGACGCCCGAGGCGGTAGCGTCTGCGCACGCGTGTTCCACGCGTATTCCAGGCGAATTCAACGCAAACCGCACCTCACGGGAGACATCAGCAGATGAGCTACACACCACCCCCTCCGCCGCCGATGGGCGCTCCGGGCCAGCCCGGCGGCTACGCGCAGCCCCAGACCAACAAGAAGGCGATCTGGGCGCTCGTGCTGGGCATCCTCGGTCTCGTCTGCTGCGGCCTGGTCGGCGGCATCCCGGCGATCATCCTCGGCAACATGGCCAAGAAGGAGATCGCGGCCTCCGGCGGTGCACAGACGGGCGGCGGGATGGCGCAGGCCGGCTTCATCATCGGCATCATCGCCACCGTGCTCAGCATCCTCAGCGGCATCGGCCTGGCGGCCGGTGTGATCGACCTGAACACCGCCCCGTAACGGGTGCGGTAGCCGACAACACGGGCAACTCGGCAACACAGGCAACACAGGCAACACAGGCCCCGACCATCCGGTCGGGGCCTGTGGCATGTCGCGGCAGGTCAGGGGTCGTCAGGGCGTCAGCCACGCGAACGCGGGCAGGTTGCGCACCACCCACCAGGTCACGCACACCACCACCAGCAGGGCGACCCCGGCCAGCGCGGTGCGCGTGCGGACCGGCGCCACCGGTCCGCGCCAGCGGCGCAGCAGCGAGCGCATCCAGGCGCCGACGAGCAACGGGATCGAGGCGACGAACAGCAGGTTGCTCGACGCCGCCGCCGCGAGGTCGCCGCGGGTGAGGTCGTTGACCGCCCGCAACCCGCCGCAGCCGGGACAGTAGGTGCCGGTCAGCACCAGCCAGGGGCAGAACCCCCAGCTGCCGGAACGGTGCGGGTCGCGCAGGTGCAGCAGCACCGAGGCCAGCAGCACCGCGGCACCGAGCAGCACCGGGCCGCGGACCCGACGCCACCGGTTCCCGGATGCGGCAGGCGCGCGCGGCGGCTCCGCCGGGCGTACGGCGGCGCCGTCCGGGCGGGGAACCCCGAGGGCGCCTGAGGCAGCAGGGGCGGACATCAGCTCGTCGACCCCGGCTCAGCGGCCGACCGGCTCCGCGCCCAGCCCCATCTTCTGCATCACCTTGCCCACGATCAGGCCGATCGGGGTGAGGATGACACCGATCCAGAACAGCCAGGCACTGCCCACCACCAGTCCGATGCCGCCGACGACGAAGCCGATCAGGATGAACGTCACGCCGGTCCACGCGGCCGGGGTGTTGCCGTGGTGCGCCATGGGTCGGGGTACTCCTCGCGGGTCGGTGATCGGTACGCGGTCGGCGCCAGTGTGCCGGCGCGGCCGCGGATGGGCTCAGTCTAGGAGGTCGGGTCCCGCCCCTCGTCCAGTGCACGCCACATCTCCTCCTGCGACGTCGGGACGGCCGGGGCGGCCCGGCGCGAGTCGCGCCCGGCCGGGGCGTCGTACCGGCTGCCCATCGCGGGCCATCGTGGCGAGCGCACCCAGGCGACGGCCAGGCAGCCCGCCTGTACCAGGGCGACGATGCCGGTGACGTAGTACCAGCCGGTCAGGGCGGTGGTGGCCGCGTCCGCGGCCTGCCGGGTACCGGCCTGGGCGAGCGCCGCCTCCACCGCCGCGTCCTGGGCGCCGTCGAAGGCGGCGACCACGGAGCCGACCACGCCGAGCGCGGCCAGCAGCCCGACAGTGGCCACGGCACGCCGGGCCTGGCCGCGCAGCACCAGGACCACGCCCCACGAGGCGAGCGCCACGAGCCCGAGTGCGGCCGCCAGCGGCGCCGCGTCGGCCCCGGTCACCGAGGCGTGCACCGGGATGCCGGCCGCGTCGGTGGGCGCTCGGGCCCAGTCGCGCGTGGCCGCGACCGCGGTCAGCGCCGCGGTGGCCAGCCCGACCAGCACGGTCGGGGCGAACCAGGCGTCGCGCTGCCCGGTCACGCTGACTCCTCGTGCCCGGGCGACGGCAGCAGCGGGTCGGCGTCGAAGCAGGTCCGGTCGCCGGTGTGGCAGGCGACCCCCTCCTGGTCGACCTGGACCAGCAGGGTGTCGCCGTCGCAGTCGAGCCGGACCCCCCGCACCCACTGGCGGTTGCCGGAGGTCTCGCCCTTGACCCAGTACTCCTGCCGCGACCGGCTCCAGAACGTGCAGCGACCGGTGGTGAGCGTGCGGTGGAGCGCCTCGTCGTCCATCCAGCCCAGCATCAGCACCTCGCCGGTGTCGTGCTGCTGGATGACGGCCGGGACCAGGCCGGCGGCGTCACGGCGCAACCGGGCGGCGATCGCGGGGTCGAGCGAGGACGAGGACGGGGAGGCTGCGGCAGTCACTGCTCCAGTATTGCCTGCCAACGGTCGGGGCGAGGCAGCCGGCGGGTCTCGCCACTGAGCAGCAGCGGCAGCACGCTGAACGCCGCCAGCAGCGCCATCGCCAGCATCGCCTGCTGTCCGCCCCAGGCGACCAGCAGCGCTCCGCCGACCAGCGGCCCGAGCGGGGACAGCGAGGTGGCGCAGAAGATCAGCGCGGCGTTGGCCCGGCCCTGCATCCGGTCCGGCGTGATCGCGGCCATGTACGCCGAGATCGCTGCGTTGCCGGCCGGATTGCCGAAGAGGCCGACGGCCAGCAGCGCGCCGATCACCCAGACGTTGTTGGTGAACGCCATCGGGATGATCGCGAGCACGATCAGCATGCTGGTGCCGATCGAGAGCAGCCCGGTGGGCAGGCGGCGGATCAGTGTCGGCGCGGCCAGGGCGCCCAGGATGCCGGCCACCGCGGCGATCGCCTCGATCAGGCCGATCGCGGCGGGGCTCACGCCGGCCTGGAGGAGCTTGAGGGTGAGCACCAGGAAGAGCGCCTTGACCGCGAAGTTGGCTACAGCGGCGAAGGCGAGGAGGGCCCGCAGGAAGCCACGGGACATCAAGAAGCCGAACCCCTCGCGCACGTCGGTGCGCAGCGAGCGCAGGGCGCCGCGGGCGTCCTCGCCGTCCTCGCGGGGCGGGGCCGCCAGCGGCGTGCGGATGCGGGAGATGGCCAGCGCGGAGAGACCGAAGCTGACCGCGTCGACCAGGAACGGCGCCCAACGGGTGGCGGCGTAGAGCAGGCCGCCGACCGGGGGCCCGACCAGCGAGGCGACGTGCTGGCGGGCCTGGTTCTGGCTGAACGCGGTCGGGAGCTGCTCGGGCGGCACGACGGCGCGCAGTGCGGCGTGCTCTGCCGGTTGGAACAAGCTCGAGGCGACGCCGGCGAGCAGACCGACGGCGATCAGGTGGGTGAGGGTGAGCACCCCGAGCACCAGCGCGACGCCGAGGCTGGCGTAGAGCAGGCAGCCGGCCGCGCTGGCGAGCAGCATCACCGTGCGCCGGTTCCACCGGTCGACCAGCACCCCCGCGGGCAGCTGGGCGACCACGGACCCCAGGGTGAACCCGGTGACGGCGAGAGCAGCCTGGGCTGCGGAGCCGGTGATCGCGTAGCCGATCAGCGGGAAGACGAAGAAGCTCATCGAGCTGCCCAGCGCCGAGACCGTCTCGCCGGTCCACAGGATCATGAAGTCCCGGTTGCGGCGCAGCGGGACCGGGACAGCGTCGACGGGCGCGGCGCTGCCGGGGCCGCTTCCGGGACTACCTGAGGGGCTGCCCGAGGGGCTACCCGAGGGGGACGGCGACGGCGGCGCGGAGGTCGTCATGGCGGGCACTCTGGTGCATTCCGGACACTTCCGCAAGAACATTTGCACAAATCTGCTTGCCTACTGTCGCTACCGTGGGGGACGTGGACCACATCCAGGCCGACCCCGGGCTGCTCCGGGCGCTGACCCACCCGCTGCGCGGTGCGTTGCTCTACGAGCTGCACGCGCGTGGGCGCGCCAACGCCACCGCGCTCGCCGAAGCCGTCGATGCCCCGGTCAACTCGGTGAGCTTCCACCTGCGCCAGCTGGCACGCTTCGGCCTCATCGAGGAGGCCGAGGGCGGCGGTGACGGCCGGCAGCGCTGGTGGCAGCCGGCCTCTCGCGGCGGCATCGAGGTCGACGACGAGGCCGTCGGGTCCCAGCCGGACGGCGCAGCCGCGCTCGAGGTGTTCCACCGCAACGCGGCGGCCGTGTGGGCGCGGATGGCCGACCGGTTCTTCGCCGTCCACGCCGACGACGCGGTACGCCGCAGCAACGACGTGCCGCTGCTGCTGACCGCGGAGGAGGCCGACCGGCTCGCCGACGAGCTGGCCGAGCTGGTCGTCCGATGGTTGACCCGGAGCCAGTCGCACGCCGACGACCCGGCCGGGCAGGCGCAGCGGCGTACCTATCTGCTGCTCACCATGCTCCAGCCCCGCGACTGACCGTCCAGCGTACCGCCCTGCGGCCGGCCACGACGGCCTCAGCGCCCCTGGTGCTGGGCGACCCAGGAGGCGTGCAGCCGCCCGTAGACACCCCCCTCACGCAGCAGCTCGGCGTGGGTGCCGCGCTGCACGACGCGACCGGCGTCCACGACCAGGACCTCGTCGGCCGCCTCCGCGGTCGACATCCGGTGCGCGATCGTCACCGCTGTACGCCCGCGGGTCAGCCGCTCGAGGGCTCGTGCGATCCGCATCTCCAGGGCCGGGTCGACCGCGCTGGTGGCCTCGTCGAGCACCAGCAGGTCGGGGTCGGCCAGGTGGGCCCGCAGCAGTGCCACGAGCTGGCGTTCCCCCGCGGACAGCGACTCCCCGCGCTGCCCCACCGGCGTGTCGAGCCCGCGCGGCAGGGAGGCGAGCCAGTCGTCGACGCCGAGCTGCTCGGCCGCCTCGACGATCTGCGCGTCGCCGGCGTCGAGCCGGCCGTAGCGGGCGTTGGTCCGCAGGTCGGCGTCGAAGAGGAAGCCCTCCTGCGGGACCATCACCACCCGCTCGCGCAGCGAGTCGAAGGGGACGTCGCGAAGATCGATCCCGTCGAGCCGGACCGCCCCGGTGGTCGGGTCCATCAACCGGGTCAGCAGCTTGGCCAGCGTGGTCTTGCCCGATCCGGTCTCGCCGACCACCGCCAGCTTGGTGTCGGGGGCGACGGTCAGCGACACGTCGTGCAGCACCGGAGGGCCACCGGGGTAGGCGAAGCCGACGCCGTCGAACTCGATGGCCACCGCACCGCGCGGCAGGCGTACGCCGCCGGCTCCGGGGTCGACCACGTCGGCCGGGGTGTCCAGGATCCCGATCACCCGCCGCCAGCCGGCGATCGCGTTCTGGGCGTCGGTGAGCACCTGGGTCCCGGTCTGCACCGGGCCGACGAACAAGGTGACCAGGAAGGCGAACGCCAGCACGCGACCCGACGTGAGGTCCCCGGAGATGCCGAGCAGGATGCCGACGATCAGCACCCCGGCGTTGGCCAGTCCGGCCGAGACTCCACCGAGGGAGAAGGAGAACGCAGTCAGCGCCTGCGCCTTGGTGGAGGCGAGCTTGTGCCGCTCGATGGCGGTGTCGATCCGGTCCTGGGTGCGCTCCTCGACGGCGTAGGCGCGCACCACGGCGGCCCCCACCACCGGCTCGGAGATCGCCGAGAGCATCGCCGCGACCTGGCGACGCACCCGCCCGTACGCCGCGGACAGCCGCTGCTGGAAGTAGCGCAGCGACAAGAACAGCGGCAGGAAGCAGAGCCAGACCACGAGGGTGAGCTGCCAGCTGTAGTAGGCCATCACCACCGTGGCGACGAGCACCTGACCGACGCTGACGATGGCGATGACACCGCCGAAGATCAGGAACTGCGAGACCTGGTCCACGTCGCTGGTCACCCGCGAGACCAGGGCACCGCGCCGCTCGCTGCTCTGGGTGAGCAGCGGCAGGTCGTGCACGTGCCGGAACGCCTTGACCCGCAAGGTGGCCAGTCCGCGCTCGGCGCTGCGGAACAGGCGGTAGGTCATCAGGTAGGAGGCGACCGCGGTCACCACGATCGCGAGCGCGGCCACCCCGGCCATCGTGGACACGAAGCCCGGGTCGGCGCCGCCCGGGCCGTTGAGGCCGCGGTCGAGGGTCTGCTGCACCGCGATCGGCACCACGACCCGCCCGAGCGCTCCGAGCACGGCGAGCACGATGGTGCCGCCCAGGCCCTGGGTGAGCTCCGGGGAGAACTCGATGCCGCGCCGGATAGTGCGCCAGGCGCGCAGCTCCTCCCCCGTGTCGACGGCCGTGGCGGCCCGTCCGGCGACCTGCTGGGTGGTCATCGCTCCCCCACGCTCGACGGGTCCTGCTCCTGCTCGTAGGCGGTGACCAGCTCGGCGTAGCCGGGGTCCCGTTGGAGCAGCTCGGCGTGACTGCCCTGGTCGACCACCCGGCCGTCGGCCAGGTGCACGACCTCGTCAGCCAGCGCGATCGTGGCCTTGCGGTAGGCGATCACCACGACGGTCGACCCGACCTCGCGGATCGCGGCCAGGATCCGCGCCTCGACGTCGGGGTCGACCGCCGAGGTGGCGTCGTCCAGCACGAGCAGCCGCGGGCGGCGTACCACCGCACGGGCCAGGGCGAGACGCTGCCGCTGCCCGCCGGACAGGGTGGCCCCGCGCTCCCCGAGCCGGGTATCGAGTCCCTCGGGGAGAGCGGCGACGAAGCCGTCGGCCTGGGCGGTGCGCAGCGCCTCCCACACCGCGTCGTCGGTGGCCGGACTGCCGAGCGTGACGTTGCCGCGCACCGTGTCGTCGAACACGAAGGTCTGCTGGGCGACCATCGCGACGTGCCGGGCCAGCTCGCCGGCGGGCAGGTCGCGCAGGTCCGTCCCGTCCAGCAGCACCGCGCCGGTGTCCGGGTCGACCAGACGCAGCAGCAACGAGGTCAGCGTGCTCTTGCCCGAGGCCGTCGGCCCCACCACGGCGGTGGTACTCCCCGGCGCCACGGTGAAGGTCACGTCCTCCAGCAGCGGCTGGTCGCTCGCGTAGCGGTAGCCGAGGTGGCGTACGTCGATCCGGGCTCCCCCAGCGGTGGGGGCGACCTGCCGTGCGCCGTACTCCATCTGGCCGGTGGCCGCGAGCACCCGCTGGACGCGGTCGAACCCGACCACACTGCGCGGGAACTCGCCGACCAGCCAGCCCAGGGACCGGATCGGGAAGGCGACGATGGTCAGCAGGTAGGCCACGGTGACCACGTCCCCGGCGTCGGTCTGCCCGTTGAGCACCCGGACCACGCCCACCGCCAGCACGGCCAGCACGCCCAGGTTGGGCAGCGCCTCGAGCACCGGGTCGAAGGCGGCGCGGACCCGTCCGGCCCGCACGTTGGTGTCGCGCAACCAGTGGGCGCTGCGGGCGAACCGCTCGGTCTCCTCGGCCTCACGGCCGAGCGTCTTGACCACCAGGGCGCCGTCGAAGCTCTCGTGGGCGATCTCGCTGACCTCGCCGCGCAGCGCCTGTGCCCGGGTCATCAGCGGTGACTGCAGCCGCTGGTAGACCACGTTCGCCACGATGACCAGCGGGAACACCAGCAGCCCCACCACGGCGAGGACCAGGTCGGCCAGCACCATCTGCGCCACCGCGATCACCATCATCGCGACGGTCCCCACCGCCATCGGCAGTGGCGCGATGGGGGCCCACGCGGCCTCGACGTCGGCGTTGGCGTTCGACAGCAGCTGGCCGGTGGGGTGCTGCTGATGCCAGGACATCGGCAGTCGCAGGTACTGGCGGGTGACCGCGCGGCGGTAGTGCGCCTGCATCCGGTACTGCATCACGCCGGCGCCGAGGCGACGGCCGACGATGCCGACCGCGCGGAGCAGGGCGACGGCCACGAACAGCGCCAGGATCGCGAGCAGCGCCTTGCCGGTGGTCGTCCCGGTCTCGAACGCCGGCAGCAGCACTGCGTCGGTGGCCCAGCCGAGCACCCACGCGTCGGCGACGGTGAGGGCACCGAACAGCAGGCTGCCCAGAGTGGAGAGGGTGAAGATCCAGGGCTCGCGACGGATCGCCACCGCGAGCACGGCCAGCCCGTCGCGCAGCGTGGCGCGGGAGGGCCGCGAGGGGCCGCTCACGTACGCACCGGCAGGCCGGCCCGCTCGAGAGCGTGCTTGACCTCGCCGACCCGGATCGTGCCGAAGTGGAAGACCGTGGCGGCCAGGACGGCGTCGGCGCCGGCCTGCACGGCCGGCGGGAAGTGCTCGACCCGACCGGCGCCACCGCTGGCGATCACCGGGATCGTGACCGCGCGCCGCACGAGGCCGATCAGCTCCAGGTCGAAGCCCTGGGTGGTGCCGTCGGCGTCCATCGCGTTGAGCAGGATCTCGCCGGCGCCGAGCTCGGCGCCGCGCGCCGCCCAGGCGACCGCGTCCAGGCCGGCGCTGCGGCGGCCACCGTGGGTGGTGACCTCGAACCCGGACTCGGTGTCCGCGGCCCGGCGCGCGTCGACCGAGAGCACGAGCACCTGGCTCCCGAAGCGGTGGGCGATCTCGGCGACCAGCTCGGGGCGTCGGATCGCGGCGGTGTTGACCGCGACCTTGTCCGCGCCCGCCCGCAGCAGACGGTCGACGTCCTCGACGCTGCCGACGCCGCCGCCGACGGTGAGCGGGATGAACACCTGCTCGGCGGTGCGGGAGACGATGTCCAGGGTGGTGGCACGTCCCTCGTGGGAGGCGGAGATGTCGAGGAAGGTGAGCTCGTCGGCGCCCTCCGCGTCGTAGAGCCGGGCCAGCTCGACCGGGTCGCCGGCGTCGCGCAGCTGCTCGAAGTTGACCCCCTTGACGACGCGGCCGGCGTCCACGTCCAGGCAGGGGATCACCCGCACCGCGAGGCTCACGGCGCGTCCGTGCGGGTCAGCGCGAGCGCGTCGGGCAACGTGAAACGGCCCTCGTAGAGTGCGGTCCCGACGATCGCGCCCTCGACGCCCTCGGGCACCAGCTCCTGCAGCGCGGCGAGGTCGGCCAGCTCGGTGATCCCCCCGGAGGCCACCACCGGCCGGTCGGTCGCGGCGCAGACGTCGCGCAGCAGCTCCAGGTTGGGGCCCTGGAGCATGCCGTCCTTGTTCACGTCGGTGACCACGTAGCGCGCGCAACCCTCCGCGTCGAGGCGGGCGAGCACCTCGTAGAGATCGCCGCCCTCGCGGGTCCACCCCCGCGCCGCCAGGGTGCGGCCGCGGACGTCGAGGCCCACCGCGACGCGGTCCCCGTGCTCGGCGATCGCGCGAGCGCACCAGGCCGGCTCCTCCAGGGCCGCGGTGCCCACGTTGACCCGTCGGCACCCGGCGGCCAGCGCCGCCTCGAGTGACGCGTCGTCGCGGATCCCGCCGCTCATCTCCACGTCGATGTCCAGCGCCCCGACGATCCTGGCCAACAGAGCGCGGTTGTCGCCGCGGCCGAACGCCGCGTCGAGGTCCACCAGGTGGATCCACTCCGCGCCCTGCTCCTGCCAGGTCAGCGCCGCCTCGACGGGATCGCCGAAGCGCTTCTCCGAGCCGGCCACGCCCTGCACCAGCTGGACGGCCTGCCCTCCGGCGATGTCCACGGCCGGCAGCAGCTGGAGGCGTCGTACTGTCGCGGGGCTCATGGGGTCCAGCCTATGCGGGGCCGGGCCGCCGGGCCGGCGGGGTCAGCGACGGTCGAACAGCAGCGTCGCCAGCACCGGAGCGACGAGCACGGTGACCAGGGCGGCGGCCAGCCGGGACTCCCAGTCCGGGCGGAGCACCCAGACCACGACGTTGAGGAGGAGCAGGAGCACGGCCAGGGTGAGGTGTCGGCGACGGCGGCGCCGGGCCAGGATCCCGGTCGGGCGCCCCCGAGCCGTCCCTCGTGCCCCGCCACGAGCCAGTCCGCGGGTCACCGCGCGGGGAACCGGGACGGCACGACGCAGCGCCTGCCGTCGGGCAGTACGCCGCTCCCGGCGCTCCAGCTCGGCCGCCCGCGCCGCCCTGCGGATCGCGGCCTCCCGCTCGCGCTCGGCACGACGCCGTGCGCGCTCCTTGCTCACAGGGTGGCGACCCAGTTCGCGAGCAGCCGCGCGCCCGCGTCCCCCGACTTCTCGGGGTGGAACTGGGTCGCGGTCAGCGGGCCGTTCTCGACCGCGGCCACGAACCGGTCTCCCCCGTGCTCGGCCCAGGTCACCTTCGGCGGCCGGGTGCGCCCGTTCGTGCGCAGCTCCCAGCGCCGCACGCCGTAGGAGTGCACGAAGTAGAAGCGCTCGTCCTCGATGCCGGCGAACAGGGCGGACCCTTCCGGCGTCTGCACAGTGTTCCACCCCATGTGCGGCACGACCGGCGCCTGCAGCCGCTCGACGACGCCGGGCCACTCGTCCAGGCCGGGGGCGTCCACGCCGTGCTCGACGCCGTGGGAGAACAGGATCTGCATCCCGACGCAGATGCCGAGCACCGGCCTCCCGCCGGCCAGTCGTCGTCCCACCACCTCGTGGCCTCGTGCCGCGCGCAACCCCTCGGCACAGGCCGCGAACGCCCCGACGCCGGGCACCACCAGCCCGTCCGCCCCGGCGGCGGCGGCCCGGTCACCGGTCAGGGTGACGTCCGCACCGGCCCGCTCCAGCGCCCGGACCGCCGAGCGCAGGTTGCCCGACCCGTAGTCGAAAACGACCACGGAGGGGAACGCAGCGGTCACAGGGTTCCCTTGGTGCTGGGCACGCCGGTCTCGCGCGGGTCCAGCGCCACGGCGTCGCGCAGCGCCCGGGCGAACGCCTTGTACTGCGCCTCCACCAGGTGGTGCGGGTCGCGGCCGCCGAGCACGCGCACGTGCAGCGCCAGGTGGGCGTGGAAGGCCAGCGTCTCGAAGACGTGCCGCGTCAGCGACCCCTGGTAGGCGGCACCGGTGCCTCCGATGGCGACGTAGGCCTGAGCGTCCGGCTCCCCGGTGTGAACGCAGTAGGGCCGCCCCGACACGTCGACGGCGCACTGCACCAGCGCCTCGTCCAGCGGCACCGTCGCGTCGCCGAAGCGGCGTATCCCGCGCTTGTCGCCGAGCGCCTCGCGCAGCGCGTCGCCCAGGACGATCGCGGTGTCCTCCACCGAGTGGTGCGCGTCGACGTGGACGTCACCGTCGGTGGCGACGGTCAGGTCGAGCAGCGCGTGCCGGGCCAGCGAGTCGAGCATGTGGTCGAAGAAGCCGACGCCGGTGGAGACCTCGGCCCGTCCGCTGCCGTCCAGATCCAGCTGGACGGTGACCTTGGACTCCTTGGTCGCCCGCTCGAGCCGCACCCGGCGGCCGCCGGACCCTGTCTCGCGCTCGTCGTGGTTGGTCATCCGACTCCCTCCGTCGCCGCCCGGACGGCACCGGGCGCGCTGGCCAGAACCTCGGTGAGCGCGGACCGGAAGGCCGCCATCTCCCGGGGTGTGCCGATCGAGACCCGCAGCCACCCGTCCGGTCCGGTCTCCCGGATCAGCACCCCGCGGTCCAGCAGACCCTGCCACACCGCGTGCCGGTCCTCGAATCGGCCGAAGAGCACGAAGTTGGCGTCGCTGTCGGCCGCCTCCAGCCCGGCGCCGCGCAACCAGTCCACGGTGGCGTCGCGCTCCCGGCGGAGCTCGTCCACCCGACCCAGCAGCTGGTCGGCGTGGCGCAGCGCGGCCAGCGCGACCGCCTGGGTCACCGCGGACAGGTGGTAGGGCAGGCGCACGACGCGCAGGGCGTCGCAGATCGCGGGTGCGGCGGCCAGGTAGCCCAGCCGGGCGCCGGCCAGCGCGAACGCCTTGCTCATCGTGCGGGTCACCACGAGGTTGGGCGTCTCGGCCAGCAGCTCGAGCGCGCTGGGCGTGCCGGCGCGGCGGAACTCGCCGTACGCCTCGTCGATGACGACCACCCCGCCGTGCGCGGCCGCCGCGGTGCAGACCTCCGCGACGAGCTTCAGGGGCAGCGCCGTACCGGTGGGGTTGTTCGGCGAGGGCAGGAGCACGACCGTCGGACGGTGCTGCGCGAGCACCTCGCGC
>DASSVD010000044.1:0-7423 GCA_035706365.1 Nocardioidaceae bacterium | reverse complement strand
GACACCTGCGGCGGTGTCATGGTGTCCGTGGCCGCCGGCGAGAACTGGGACGCCCTGGTCGCCCGCGCCGTGCGCGAGGAGTGGGTCGGCATCGAGGCGCTCTCGGGGATCCCGGGCAGTGTCGGTGCCACCCCGATCCAGTCCGTCGGCGCCTACGGCCAGGAGGTCGCCGCCACCATCGCCTCGGTCCGTTGCTGGGACCGCGCGGAGGCCCGCATGCGCACCCTCGCCGTCGCCGACTGCGGCTTCGGCTACCGCACCAGCAGGTTCAAGCAGGACCCGGGTCGCTTCGTCGTGCTCACGGTGCGCTTCCAGTTCCGCCGCGGCGACCTCGGCACCCCGGTCAGGTACGCCGAGCTCGCCCGGCGCCTGGGCGTCGAGCAGGGCGCCCGCGCCCCGATGAGCCGGGTCCGCGAGGCGGTGCTCGGCCTGCGTCGCGGCAAGGGCATGGTGCTGGACCCCGGGGACCACGACACCTGGAGCGCCGGCTCGTTCTTCACCAACCCGGTGCTCTCCGCGGAGCAGGCGGCCACCCTGCCGGCCGATGCTCCGCGCTGGGAGCAGCCCGATGGCACGGTCAAGAGCAGCGCGGCCTGGCTGATCGAGCATGCCGGGTTCGCCAAGGGCCACGGCAACGACCGGGTGTCGCTCTCGCACAAGCACACACTGGCGCTGACCAACCGCGGCGGGGCCCGCACCGCCGACCTGCTCGCGCTGGCCGGCGAGGTCCGCCGCGGCGTTCAGGATCGGTTCGGGGTCCGGCTCGACAACGAGCCCGTGCTGGTCGGCTGCGACCTGCCTGACTGAGCTGAGCCCGCCCTCGGCCGCCGCCGCGCCACACCTGTCCCCTCCTCCCCGCCGGCCTCGGCTTCCCCAAGGTATGTAGCCGAGCCCGCGCTCCCCACGATCAGCTGGTCGAGGGAAGTGCGGGCTCGGGATGGGAAGTACGCCGGGGCGCTGCGGCGGGCCCGCCTGAGGCCGCGCGGGACGCCCGGTGTGTCAGTACGTCGTGGTCGAGGAGGAGATCGCCCCGATGACAGCGAGCACGATGAAGAACAGGAAGAGCAGCACGCCCAGCGCCAGCAGGATGGACCCGATGATGCCAAGGATGTAGCCGGCGTTGGCCTGGCCGCGCCCCCCGAGCGTGCCCTGGGAGGCGTCGATCTCCTGCAGCGTGCGCCGGCCCATCACCCATGCGAACGGCGCGATCACGCCGCAGACGACGATGCCGAGGATGCCCAGCACCAGCACCGTTGTGGCTTTGGGGTGGTCCGGGGCGTACTGCACCGGCGGGTAGCCACCCGCGCCCGGCCCGTAGCCAGCCTGCCCGTAGCCCGAGCCGCCGTAGCCGGCCTGACCGTAGGGCTGGTCGCCATGAGCCTGGCCCTGCGCGTAGTCGCCGGGCTGCCCGTACGGCTGGTCGGACGGGCCGTGCTGGCCGGACTGCTGGGCCTGCTGCTCCCAGTAGCCCGGCGCGCCGGGCTGGTCACCGGCCTGGTCACCGTGCTCGTCACCGGGCTGGTCACGGGCCTGGTCAGCGAACTGCCCCCCGGCCTCGCCGGAAGGATCCGAGGTCGGCCAGTGTGCCGTCGGCTGTTCGGAGGTCGGCTCGTCGGGCCGGTCGTCGGGGTCGTGGTGCGAAGGATCGGAAGGGGTCTGCGACATGCCCCTAGTCTGCCAACCAGCCGTCGATCTCGCCCAGGATCTCCTTCTTGAGCGCGTCCGGGGCGCAGGAGGCCCGTACCGACATCCCCGCCAGTCGGGCCAGGTCTGGGTCGCTGAGGTCGTGCGCCGCCCGCATGGTGGCGTACTGCCCGGCCAGTCGCGAGCCGAACAGCAGCGGGTCGTCGGCCCCGAGCGCCACCGTCGCGCCCGCCTCGAGCAGTGCGGGCAGCGGCACGGAGGTCAGGTCGGAGTAGACGCCGAGCGCCACGTTGGAGACCGGGCAGACCTCCAGCGCCACCCCGCGGGCCACGACCTGCTCCAGGAGGTGAGGGTCCTCGACCGTGCGGACGCCGTGGCCGAGCCGGTCCGCGTGCAGCAGGTCGACGCAGGCGCGCACGTTGTCCGGACCGGCCAGCTCCCCGCCGTGCGGCGCGAGCATCAGGCCGGCGCGCTCCGCGATCGCGAAGGCGCGGGTGAACTCGCTCGTCGTGCCGCGCCGCTCGTCGTTGGACAGCCCGAAGCCGACCACGCCCCGGCCGGCGTACTGCGCCGCCAGCCGGGCAAGGGTGCGGGCGTCCATCGGGTGCCGGGTGCGGTTGCAGGCGATGATCACGCCGATCTCGAGCCCGGTCCGTCGAGTGGCCTCCCGTGCGGCGTCGAGGACCAGCTCGGTGAAGGCGGTGATGCCGCCGAAGCGTGCGGCGTACCCGCTGGGGTCGACCTGGATCTCGGTCCACCGGCTCCCGTCGACGACGTCGTCCTCCGCGGCCTCGCGCACCAGTCGGCGTACGTCATCCTCGGTCCGCAGCACCGACCGGGCCACGTCGTAGAGCCGCTGGAAGCGGAACCAGCCCTTCTCGTCCGCGGCCGAGAGCTGCGGCGGCCAGTCCTCGACGAGGGCGTCGGGCAGGACCACCCCGTCGCGGGCCGCCAGCTCGACCAGGGTGCCGTGCCGCATCGACCCGGTGAAGTGCAGGTGCAGGTGGGCCTTCGGGAGCGCGCGCAGCTCGCGTACGCCGGGCTCACCCGGTCGTACGCCGCGGGCCGGCTGCGGACCGCTCACTCAGCCGAAGAGCTTCTGGATCCGGCTGAGCCCCTCGACCAGGTCGTCGTCGCCCAGCGCGTAGGAGAAGCGGAGGTAGCCCGGGGACCCGAACGCCTCGCCGGGCACGGCGGCCACCTGCGCCTTGTCCAGGATCAGCCCGGCCAGCTCGGCCGACGTGGTCGCGGTGACCCCGTCGACCTCACGGCCGAGCAGGCCCTTGACCGACGGGTAGGCGTAGAAGGCGCCGTGCGGCTCGGGGCACACCACCCCGTCGATCTCGTTGAGCATGGTCACGATGGTGCGGCGGCGCCGGTCGAAGGCGCGCTTCATCTCCTCGACCGCGGACAGGTCGCCGGCGACCGCGGCGAGGGCGGCGCGCTGGGCCACGTTGGACACGTTGGAGGTGGCGTGCGACTGCAGGTTGGTCGCGGCCTTGACCACGTCCTTCGGCCCGATCAGCCAGCCGACCCGCCAACCGGTCATGGCGTAGGTCTTGGCGACCCCGTTGACCACGACGCAACGGTCGGCCAGCTCGGGAACGACCACCGGGAGCGACGCGGTCTGCACACCGTCGTAGACCAGGTGCTCGTAGATCTCGTCGGTCATCACCCACAGCCCGTGCGCCTGCGCCCAGCGGCCGATCGCCTCGACCTCGTCGCGGTCGTAGACGGCGCCGGTCGGGTTCGACGGGGAGTTGAACAGCAGCACCTTGGTCCGCTCGGTGCGGGCGGCCTCGAGCTGGTCCACGGTGACCTTGTAGTCCTGACGCTCGTCGGCCAGGACCTCCACCGGTACGCCGCCGGCGAGCCGGATGGACTCGGGGTAGGTGGTCCAGTACGGCGCGGGCAGCAGCACCTCGTCGCCCGGGTCGAGCATGGTGGCGAAGCCCTCGTAGATGGCCTGCTTACCCCCGTTGGTGACGAGCACCTGCCCCGGCTCCACGGCGTACCCGGAGTCGCGCCGCGTCTTGTCCGCGATCGCCTGCTTGAGCTCGGGCAGGCCACCGGCCGGGGTGTAGCGGTGGTTGCGGGTGTCACCGCAGGCCTCGACCGCCGCCGCGACGATGTAGTCGGGCGTGGGGAAGTCCGGCTCGCCCGCGCCGAAGCCGATCACCGGCTCGCCGGCTGCCTTCAGCGCCTTGGCCTTGGCGTCGACGGCCAGGGTGGCGGACTCGGCGATGCCGCCGACGCGCGCCGAGACGCGTCGTGTGGCCGACGTACCAGAGGTGCCGGCGGCGGCACTGTCCGGCTGGCTGCTCACGGGGCCGCTCGGGGGGCTGCTCGGGGGGCTGCTCGGGGTCTCGCTCATGGCGCTATCGTTCCACCCGGGCGTCTCGGCGAACACCGGGGTCCGTCCCTCGGATGTGGCCGGTTCGACTTCGGCTCGGGGTTCCCCGTAGAATCCCCATCTGGTGGTTCGCACCCTTGTTCGTCATGCCCGGAACCACCGAAGGGCACTAGCTCAACTGGCAGAGCATCGGTCTCCAAAACCGAAGGTTGGGGGTTCAAGTCCCTCGTGCCCTGCAAGGTCTCCCGTTCGGACCCGACCCCGAGTCGCGGCCGGCAGGAGGCGTCAGCCCGGCCGACCCACGCACAGAAGGAGGGGAAGGACAGTGTCGGACAGCCGCTCGGTCTCTTCGTCGTCTGACAAGCGCACCAGTCCTGTCACCTTCTACCGTCAGGTCGTCGCCGAGCTGCGCAAGGTCGTCTGGCCGACCCAGCAGCAGCTGATCACCTACTTCATCGTGGTGCTGGTGTTCGTGGTCGTGCTGATGACGATCGTCTCGTTGCTCGACCTGGGCTTCGGCAAGGCGATGTTCGCGGTCTTCGGCGACTAGCCGCCGTCCCGGACAGTGCCGGGCCGGACGACGCAGCCGCGCAGCAGCCGTCCCGACCGCTCCACTCGTTCCACCCGTTCAACACTGCTCCGGCAGTGCTTCAACAGTGAAGGTGACTGATCAACCGTGTCGCAGCCGTACGACGAACAGCTCGGTAGCGCCTCTGACGCGCCCGAGGCTCCGGTCGACCCCGCGAGTGACCCGGCAGACGCCTCGGTTGCGGAGGGGGCGGCGGTGTCCGAGCAGGCTCCCGCGGATGTCGAGGTCACCGACGGTGACGCGGACGCCGCGGGCGACGAGCCGGTCGCGGGCGACGAGCCTGTCGTGAACGACGAGCCGGCCGCCGTGGACGACGAGCAGGCCGCCGTGGATGCGGGCGGCGCGGACGATCAGGACGCTGCACCCGCCGCGGACGACCCGCTGGAGGAGTTCCGCCGCGAGCTGTGGGCCAAGCCCGGCGACTGGTTCGTGGTGCACACCTACTCCGGCATGGAGAACCGGGTGAAGGCCAACCTCGAGAACCGGATCACCTCGCTGAACATGGAGGACTTCATCCACGAGGTGGTCGTCCCCACCGAGGAGGTCGCCGAGATCAAGAACGGCCAGCGCAAGATGGTGCGCCGTACCGTCCTGCCCGGCTACGTCCTCGTGCGCATGGACCTGACCGACGAGTCCTGGTCCGCGGTGCGGCACACCCCGTCGGTCACCGGCTTCGTGGGCCACAGCCACCAGCCCGTGCCGCTGAGCATGGCCGAGGTGGAGAACATGCTGGCTCCCGCGGTGCAGGCCCAGGCCGAGGCTGCCGCGCCGGAGCAGACGCAGACCGCGACCAAGAAGAAGGTCGAGGTCGCCGACTTCGACGTCTCGGACTCGGTGATGGTCGTCGACGGCCCGTTCGCCACGCTGCACGCGACGATCACCGAGATCAACGCGGAGAACCAGAGGGTCAAGGCCCTCGTCGAGATCTTCGGCCGGGAGACCCCGGTCGAGCTGAGCTTCAGCCAGATCGAGAAGGTCTGAGGGCCACCGCAGCCCTTCCGATCCCGCTGGTGCTCGACCACTGGTTACACACGTAAGGACCCAACGAAACATGCCTCCCAAGAAGAAGATCGCAGCGCTGGTCAAGGTGCAGCTGCAGGCCGGGGCGGCCACTCCTGCCCCGCCGGTCGGTACCGCTCTCGGTCCGCACGGCGTGAACATCATGGAGTTCTGCAAGGCCTACAACGCCCAGACCGAGCCGATGCGTGGCAACGTCATCCCCGTCGAGATCACCATCTACGAGGATCGTTCGTTCACGTTCATCACCAAGACGCCGCCGGCGGCCGAGCTGATCAAGAAGGCGGCCGGCCTGCAGAAGGGGTCGGGCGTCCCGCACAAGGAGAAGGTCGGGTCGCTGACCCAGGACCAGATCCGCGAGATCGCCACCACCAAGCTCCCCGACCTGAACGCGAACAACATCGAGTCCGCGATGAAGATCGTCGAGGGCACCGCCCGCTCGATGGGCATCACCACCAGCTGAGACGACGGGGTCGCCCCCGTCCCTCGTGGCAGGGCCGCTACGCGCCCGAGGACCACACCTGGACCACTCCCGGCCCGGCGAGAGCACCGGACCGGTCGACAACGAGAAGGAACCAGTCATGCAGCGCAGCAAGAGCTACCGATCCGCGTCGGACACGTTCGACAAGGACGAGCTGTACACCCCGCTGGCCGCGATCCGCATCGCGAAGTCCGGCAGCAAGAAGAAGTTCGACGAGACCGTGGACGTGGCCATGCGGCTGGGTGTCGACCCCCGCAAGGCCGACCAGATGGTCCGCGGCACCGTGAACCTCCCGCACGGCACCGGCAAGACCGCCAGGGTCCTGGTCTTCGCCAACGCCGAGAAGGCGGACGCGGCTCGCGAGGCCGGCGCCGACGTGGTCGGCGGTGACGAGCTGATCGACAAGGTCGCCGGCGGCTGGCTGGACTTCGACGCGGTGGTGGCAACCCCGGACATGATGGGCAAGGTCGGCCGGCTGGGCCGCGTGCTCGGCCCCCGCGGCCTGATGCCGAACCCGAAGACCGGCACGGTCACCCCGGACGTCGCGAAGGCGGTCTCCGACATCAAGGGCGGCAAGATCGAGTTCCGGGTGGACCGGCACGCCAACCTGCACTTCATCATCGGCAAGGCCAGCTTCAGCGAGGCCCAGCTCGCCGAGAACTACGCCGCCGCGCTCGAGGAGGTGCTGCGGCTCAAGCCGTCCAGCTCCAAGGGCCGCTACGTCAAGAAGGTCACCGTGTCGACGACGATGGGCCCCGGTGTCCAGGTCGACCCGAACCGCACCCGCAACGTCGCGTCGGACGACGAGGCCTGAGCCTCCCGCCGCACCGCGCGTCGACGCAGCCGAGAGCCGGCCACCCAGCACGGGCGGCCGGCTCTCGGCGTACTCACTCCTGACCCAGCCGCCGCAGCCGCCCCCGTTTCCCCAAGGTCTGATGGTGAACCGGCGCTTCCCACGACGAGCTCCTCGTGGGAAGTGCGGGTTCGGCTACAGACCTTGGGGAAACTGGTGCCCTTGGGGCGGCTGGTCCCCTCGGGGAAGCCGACCCCCGTGCGGCAGCCTGCCTCCGCCACGCCCGACCCGGCCCCAGCCACGGCCGACCCGCCCACCCGCCGGCGCCACCGATTTGGAGCCCGCCGCGACGGTCCCGTAGACTCAACGGCGAAACCAGAGACCGCCGGTCGTTGGTGTGCCCAGGCACCCGGCTGAAGGTTCCGCCAAGCGGACGGCCTGCGCAGGTGACACCGTGTGACAACGCCAGGCCGTCGCGCCCGGCACTTGCCGCCCCGTGCCGTCTGCGCCGGGGCTTTCTTCTTGTCCGGGCCCGCACGCCAGGAT
>DASSVD010000043.1:0-27903 GCA_035706365.1 Nocardioidaceae bacterium | reverse complement strand
AGGCGCGCGCCGCCGTGACGGTGACGACTCCGGTGGAGCGCTCAGCTCAGCCACGTCGGCCGCAGCGGGAAGTCCGCGCGACCCTGCTCATCGGTCTTCACCGCGAGCACCTGGTGCAGCTGGATCTCGTTACGCTCGAAGGCCAGCCGCGAGCCGGCCATGTAGAGCCCCCAGACCTTCGCCGTCCCGGGCCCGACCTCGGCCACGCACTCGTCCCAGTTGCGCTCGAGGTTGCGGCACCAGCCGGCCAGGGTCAGCGCGTAGTGCTCGCGCAGGTTCTCCTCGTGCCGCACCTCGAGGCCGATGTCCTGGATCTCGGTGATGATCCGACCCGAGCCGGTCAGCTCCCCGTCCGGGAAGACGTAGCGGTCGATGAACGCCCCGGTGTGCTGGGCCCGGTTGTTCGGCCGGGTGATGCAGTGGTTGAGCAGCCGGCCGCCGGGACGCAGCCGGTCCTTGATGAAGCGGAAGTACGACGGGTAGTTGCGGATCCCGATGTGCTCGGTGAGGCCGATCGAGCTGACCGCGTCGAAACCGCTCTCCGTGACGTCGCGGTAGTCGCCGAAGCGCACCTCGGCCCGGTCCTCGAGCCCCTCGCGGCGGATCGCCTCCTGAGCCCACGCCGCCTGCTCGCGGGACAGGGTCACACCCACCGCGGTGACGCCGTACTCCCGGGCCGCGTGGCGGACCATGCCGCCCCAGCCGCTGCCGATGTCGAGCAGGCGCATCCCCGGCTTGAGGTCGAGCTTGCGGCACACCAGGTCGTACTTGTTGGCCTGCGCCTCCTCGAGCGTGGCGTCCGCGGAGGGGAAGCACGCGCAGGTGTAGGTCATCGACGGACCGAGCACCATCTCGTAGAAGCGGTTCGACACGTCGTAGTGGTGGTGGATCGCCTCGGCGTCGCGGGTCTTGGAGTGGCGCATCCCCTCCAGCAGCCGGCGCCACTTGGGCAGCGCCTCCTGCGGCGGGGGCGGCGGCGGCTTGAGGTGCCCGAAGCCGAGTCCCCGGACCAGGCGCAGGATCTCCCCCGGCGGCGGGATCTTGAAGGTCAGCTCGTGCTGCAGCAGGTCCATCGCCGGGTACGGGTCGCCCGGGTGCGCCCCCTCCATGTCCAGGTCGCCGGACACGTAGGCCCGGGCCAGGCCGAGGTCTCCCGGCGCGGTCAGCAGGTAGGCCAGCCCGCGCTCGTTGCGCAGGTGCAGCGCGATCGGCGCGTCCTGCGGGCCCACGGCGCTGCCGTCGTACGCCGTGAAGCGGAACGGCATGTCGGGTACCAGCGTGGACACCGCCTCGCCGATGGTGATCCGGTGCTGCTGGGTGGACGGCCGCTCACTGGTGGTGGTCATCGTCGGTTCACCGCCTTCTCGTACAGACCGGTCAGCCGGTCGTCTGGGTCGAATCGTGACTTCACGGCGGCGTGGTGCGCCCCGTTGTAGAGCCGGTCGAACGTGGCCCGGTCGTAGTAGGCGTCGGAGTAGAGCGACTTGTGCCCGCCCAGCTCGGTGACGCGCTGCTCGATGGCCCGGTTGAGGTCGCCGTCTGCGGCCCCCTCGGCGATCGGGACGGTCCCCCAGAAGCCCACGTTGACGTAGGTGGTGCCCGGCGTGAGCGGGTACGCCGGCCAGGTCGTCGCGCTGCCGGGCCCCTCGGGCTCCCGCAGCCGCAACGGGCACAGCCACACCGGCCGCATCCCGACCTGCGCGTCGAACCAGGACAGGAAGTCCGGCAGCCGCTCCACCGGCACCTCGACGTCCTGGATCACCCGCTCCCGGGCCGGCTTGCCGCGGGCCGCGTCGACGCGCGCCATCACGCCGAAGCGGTTCTCCAGGCCGACCAGCCGGTGGTAGACGTCGCTGCGCCGCCACCGCCGCGGCCACACGCGGCGCACCAGCGGATGCTGCACGCCGAAGGCGCGAGAGCACCAGAACCAGTCGGTGTCCCAGCGCCACAGGTAGTCGTAGGTGGTGAGCAGGTCTCGCTCGCGCTGTTGCAGCGAGCGGTAGAACACCGCGGACCCGGTGTAGTCGCTGGCCTCCGGCTCCTCGCCGCGTGCCGCCACCTCGTCGGCGCCGGTCCAGCGTGCCAGGGTCAGGTAGGCCTCCCCCGGCTCGAACACCACCCCGTCGATGCCGTCGACCCGCTCGCCCTCCCAGGCGCGGTCGGCCACGACGGTCTCGACCGCCCGGGTCAGCGCGCCGAGGTCCTCGAAACGCAGGTGCCGCAGCGCGACGTACTCCTCCACGGGCTCGAGCTCGATCCGGATCCGGGTGGTGTAGCCGAGGCTGCCGTAGGAGTTGGGGAACGCCTCGAACAGCTCCTCGCCGGGCCGTGTGGTGACCACCTCGCCGGCGCCGGTGAGCACGTCCATCTCCAGCACCGACTCGTGCGGCAGGCCGTTGCGGAACGAGGTGGACTCGATGCCCAGCCCGGTGACCGCGCCCCCGAGGGTGATGGTGCGCAGCTGCGGCACGACCAGCGGGATCAGCCGGTGGCGCAGCGTGACGTCGACCAGGTCCTCGTAGGTGCACATCCCCTGCACGTCTGCGGTCCGCGCCTCCGGGTCGATCGCGATGACGCCGCTCAGCCCGGACACGTCGAGGCCCGGGACCTGCGTCCCGGCGCGCGGGCGGAACAGGTTGGAGGTCCGCTTGGCCAGCCGGATCGGCTGCCCCGGCGGGATCGCGTCGTAGGAGGCCCGCAGGCGGCGTACCGCCCGCTCGTGGGCCGCCCATCCGACCACCGGCCTGCCCCGGGTGGTCACCTCGCCGTGCCCGGCCGCTGCCTCGCGCGTCGCCCTCACCCCTCCAACCTACTGAACCCCGGTTGCTTGGTCACTACAGGGTCCGACGAGTGCGGCGGTGGTGCCCCGCCGGCCCGCGTTCATGCCCTCAGGACGGCGCGGTCGCGCGCAGCGTCCCGTCCGGAGCGACCACGAGCAGGGGTACGCCGCTGCCGGCGAAGTCCCGGACCACCGCGAGGTCGCCCTCGGCTGCGACGTCAGCCGCACCGAGCACCGCGACCGCCTCCAGCCCCCGCGAGCCGCCGGCGAGCGCCATCGCCACCGCCGCCTGCACCGCGCTCAGCTGCAGCGACGGCAGGTCCACCGTCGCGGCGGCGTAGGTGCGACCGTCCTGGTCGCGGACCGCGGCACCCTCGCGGGCGCCGGTGCGGGCCCGGGTCGACCGGGCCAGGGTGATCAGCTTCTTGTCCTCGGGGTCGGTGACCTGTGTCGACTCATCCGGCATGGGTGTCAGGGTAGGCGGTCTCGGGAGCCTCCTCGACCGCCGGCTCGGCGCGGGTGATCAGCACGGTGCCGATCCGGTTGCGGCGGCCGGTCGGCGCCTCGGCCTCGAAGCGCAGGTCGTGCGCCTCGACCACGGAGCCGGGGATCGGCACGCGGCCCAGGTGCTTGGCCATCAGCCCGCCGACCGTGTCCACGTCGTCGTCCTCGATGGCCACGCCGACGGTCTCCTCGAGGTCGTCGACCGGCAGGCGCGAGGACACCCGGGTGGCACCGCTGGCCAGATGCTCCACCTCGACCTGGGCCACGTCGTACTCGTCGGTGATCTCGCCGACGATCTCCTCGAGCACGTCCTCGATGGTGACCAGCCCCGCGGTGCCGCCGTACTCGTCGACCACGATCGCGACGTGCGTGCGCTTGGCCTGCATCTCGCGCAACAGCTCGTCGACCGGCTTGGAGTCCGGGACGTAGAGCACCGCGCGCATCACCGATTCCACCCGCTCGGTCTGCTCGGCCTCGTGACGGTCGAAGACCCGCTTGGTGATGTCCTTCAGGTAGGCGAAGCCCACCACGTCGTAGAGGCTGTCGCCGACCACCGGGATCCGGGAGTAGCCGCTGCGCAGCGCCAGCGACATCGCCTGCCGCAGGGTCTTGCTGCGCTCGATGAACACCACGTCGGTACGCGGCACCATCACCTCGCGCACGATCGTGTCGCCGAGCTCGAAGACGGAGTGGATCATCTTCCGCTCGCCGGACTCGATCACGTTGCTGGACTCGGCGAGGTCGACCAGCTCGCGCAGCTCGGCCTCCGAGGCGAACGGCCCCTCGCTGAACCCGCGGCCCGGGGTGATCGCGTTGCCCACCAGGATCAGCAGCTGCGCGATCGGGCCGAGCACGGTGGTGAAGGCGATCAGCGGGCCCGCGGAGACCAGCGCCACCCGCTCCGAGTGCTGTCGACCGACGGTGCGCGGCGCCACACCGATCACCACGAAGGACACGGTGACCATCACCAGGATGGTCGCGGCCACGGCCCACCAGCGGCCGACGACCTCCTCCGAGACCGGGTTGCGGCTCACGATCAGGTCGGTCATCACCACCGCGACCAGCACGATCGCGCCGATCTCGCAGAGCAGGCGCAGGAACAGCGCGGTGTTGACGTAGCGCGGCGGGTCCTCCACCACCCGCAGGAGCCGGGCGGCCCCGCCCTCACGCTCGGCCGCGATCTCCTCGGCACGTGCCTTGGAGAACGACGAGAAGGCCGCCTCGGCACTGCTGAACAGGCCGGCGACCACGACGAGGACGGCTGCTACGACGAGCAGCCAGATATCGACACTGGTCACCGGGGCTCGCCCCCGGCGGTCTCGGTGTGCTCGTCGCCGGGCAGCACCTCGCCGCGCCGGGCCCCCTGCCACTCAGCGAGCAGCCGCGCCTGCAGCGCGAACATCTCCTTGTGCTCCTCCGGCTCCGCGTGGTCGTAGCCGAGGAGGTGGAGGATGCCGTGCACCGTCAGCAGCCGGATCTCGTCGTCGGTCGAGTAGGAGGTCTGTCCCTTGGCCCGCGCCTCGTCGGCCTGTCGCGCGGCGACCTCGGGGCACAGCACCAGGTCGCCGAGCACACCCTCCTCGGGATCCTCGTTGACCAGGCCCGGCCGCAGCTCGTCCATCGGGAAGGCCAGTACGTCGGTGGGGCCGGTCTTGTCCATCCACTGCTCGTTGAGCGTGGCGATCGTGGCGCGGTCGACGGCCTTGATGCACAGCTCCGCGAGCGGATGCACCCGCATCCGGTCCATCACGAACCGGGCCAGGCCGGACAGCTCGGTCGCGTCCAGCTCCGCGCCGGACTCGTTGAGGATCTCGATGCTCACCGGGCCGTCGCTCATCTCTTCCGATGCGGGGGTCGCGGTCGACGGCCGTCGCCGGACACCTCGCCGTTGACCGCAGCGGCCTCCTCGCGACGGGCCTCGTACTCGTCGTACGCCGCCACGATGTGCCCGACCAGCCGGTGGCGCACGACGTCGTGGGCGGTCAGCCGGTTGAAGGCGACGTCGTCGATGCCGGTGAGGATCTCCTCCACGACGCGCAGCCCCGACCGGGTGCCCGAGGGCAGGTCGACCTGGGTCACGTCGCCGGTGACGACCACCTTCGAGCCGAACCCGAGCCGGGTGAGGAACATCTTCATCTGCTCGGGCGAGGTGTTCTGCGCCTCGTCGAGGATGATGAACGCGTCGTTGAGGGTGCGCCCGCGCATGTACGCCAGCGGAGCGACCTCGATCGTCCCGGCCGCGAGCAGCTTCGGGATGGTCTCCGGGTCGAGCATGTCGTGCAGGGCGTCGTACAGCGGCCGCAGGTAGGGGTCGATCTTCTCGCTGAGCGTGCCGGGCAGGTAGCCCAGTCGCTCGCCCGCCTCGACCGCCGGACGGGTCAGGATGATCCGGGTGACGTTCTTGGCCTGCAGCGCCTGCACCGCCTTGGCCATCGCCAGGTAGGTCTTGCCGGTGCCGGCGGGGCCGATGCCGAAGACGACGGTGTGCTTGTCGATGGACTCGACGTACCGCTTCTGGTTGAGCGTCTTGGGCCGGATCGTGCGCCCGCGGTTGGACAGGATGTTCAGGCTCAGGACGTCGGCCGGGCGCTCCTTGGTCTCGGCCCGGAGCATGCCGATGGCCCGCTCCACGGTCTCGGGGGTGATCCCCTGACCGGTGCGGATGATGGTGACCAGCTCGTCGAGCAGGCGCTCGGCCAGGGCCACCTCCGCGGAGTCGCCGCGCAGGGTGATCTCGTTGCCGCGCACGTGCACGTCGGCCTGGAACGCCTTCTCGATCAGGGCCAGGTGCTCGTCCCCGGGGCCGAGCAGGGCCACCATGGAGATGCTCGCCGGCACCACGATCGTGTGCTGAGGAATGTCGCTCTCGGTCATAGACGGCCTTGCGGGCCGGCCCTCCCAAATCCGCGTGAACAGGACAGCGTGTCGCTACCCCCATGCTACGGGAGCGGCGCGGTCGATGCGGAGTGAGTTTGCCGCAAGTCCGATCGCGGGGATCGCCGGCGGTGTCGACCCGGGACATTGGCGACGGGTCGACGGGCTGCGTCGGGACATTCACGACGGGTCGACGGGCTGCGACGGGACATTGGCGACGGGTCGAGGTGCTCGCTCGGGACATTGGCGACGGGTCGGCGGCGTACGCTGCGGGGATGGGGCACCACGACCACCCCGGCGACGCGGGGGACTTCGGCGACACGGGGGACCTGGGCGGCGCTGAGCGGGGGTTCGAGCTGATCCGGCCGGAGGACTTCCTGCGCCCGGACCCGGTGCCGTCCGACGCGCGCCGGATGGGGCTGGACCGCAACACCGAGGAGGGCGCGATGCTCACCTTCGCCAGCTCGCTGAACCCGGCCAAGGGCTCGCACCGGCTGGTCGCGTGGGTGCTGCTGCTGGTGATGCTGATCCCGGTGCTGCTCGGCGTGGTCTCGGAGCTGCGGCTGCTCTGAGCCGGCGGTGCGGGCGGGTCGGCCGCGGCTCAGCCCGGCGGCCAGGTCATCGCCCGGCCACCCAGCACGTGCGCGTGCACGTGGAACACCGTCTGGTGCGCCTGCGCGCCGGTGTTGAACACCAGGCGATACCCCTGCCCCAGCCCCTCCTGCTCCGCGACGGCGGCCACCGCGTTCAGCAGGTCGACGGACACCTCGGGCGCCTGCGCGGCGAGCGCGGCGACGTTCGGGTGGTGCTCGCGCGGCACGACCAGCACGTGGGTGGGCGCCTGCGGCTCGATGTCGCGGAAGGCCAGCGTGGTCGCGGTCTCGTGCACCACGTCCCCCGGGATGTCGCCGGCGACGATCTTGCAGAACAGGCAGTCCGGATCGGTCGACATGACCTCAACATACCCATCGGGCGAGGAAGCCCACCTGTCACCGCGTGTAAACCACCGGGACGCCTGGTGCGTGGAACTACCGTGAGCAGCGACGCGACCACACGACTCCACGCAGGGGGTGCGATGACGGACTCCCGGGCCTGGGATGCCGACCACGCGGTGGAGGAGCTGTACGCGGCGCACTACCGCAGGCTGGTCCGCCTCTCCGTGCTGCTGGTCCACGACGTGGGCACGGCCGAGGAGGTCGTGCAGGACGCCTTCGTGGCGATGCACGGCAAGTGGCGCGGTCTCCGCGACCCGGACCGGGCGCTGGCCTACCTGCGACAGAGCGTGGTGAACCGGTCCCGGTCGGTGCTCCGTCACCGCGGCGTGCAGGCGCGCTACGTGCCGCCCAGCCAGCCCGACCACCCCTCCGCCGACGAGGACGTGCTCGCGGCGGAGCGGCGTACCCACGTGCTGGAGGCCCTGCGCTCGCTCCCCGACCGGCAGCGCGAGGTGCTCGCGCTGCGCTACTACCTGGACCTCTCCGAGGCCCAGATCGCGGAGATGCTCGGGATCAGCCGCGGTGCCGTCAAGAGCCACGCCTCCCGCGGCGTCCACGCTCTTCGTTCCCTGGTGAAGGATGCGTCATGACCGACTACCGCGATCCCGACGACGAGCGCGTGCACGACCTGCTGCACGACGCGGTGCGCGACATCGACCCGCCGGACCGGCTCGACTCGATCCGGGCCCGCACCCGGGTGCGCAGCATCCGGCGCCGGCGCACCTGGTTCCTCGGTGCCGGCGCCGCGGTGGTCGCGACCGCCGCCACGGTCGCCGGAGTCGCGGTGGTCGGAGGACTGCCCGGCACCGACCAGGCAGGCGGTCCGGGCTTCGCGGGCGGTACGCCGGGGGGCGCCGCGGGCTCGACTCTGACCACGCCGGCAGCGCCGTCCGGGTCACCCACCGAGCCGGCCGCGACCGACGCCTCGAGCACGGCCGCCACCCCGAGCAGCCCCACCGCGACCGCCGAAGCCGAGGGTGGAACGCAGGCGCTGCCGGTGTACTACGTCGGCGAGACCAGCTACGGCCTCCGCCTGTTCCGCGAGTTCCACCGCACGCAGCTGGACGGCCAGGACCCGGTCAGCGCGGCCCTGACCCAGGCGGTGAGCACCACGCCCGACGATGGCGACTACCGCACCGACTGGCCCGAGGGCACCCGGGTCGAGGAGGTCGACGTCGACGGCTCGGGCGCGCACACGATGGTCACCGTGCACCTGGCCAACGACGGCGTCGACCTGCGTCAGCGTCCCGAACAGATGAGCCGGGACCAGGCCAGGCTGGCCCTGCAACAGCTGGTCTACACCGCCGAGGCGGCGGCCCAGTCGCAGCTGCGGATGAGCTTCGTGGTCGACGGCGAGCCCGCCGACTCCGTGCTGGGCGTGGACACGTCCCGGCCGCTCAAGGAGGCCGACCAGGTCGACGTGGTCGCGCTGGTGTGGATCATCGACCCGCCCGAGGGCGCCCGGCTGAGCGCGCCGTTCACCGTCAGCGGCCTGGCCAACGCGTTCGAGGCGACGGTGCACTGGGAGCTCAGTCAGGGCGACACGGTGGTCAAGCGCGGCACGACCACCGCGGAGCAAGCGTTCGTGATGGCGCCGTACGAGTTCACCGTGAAGTCGGTCCCGCCCGGCGACTACACCCTGACCGTCACCGACGACGACCCGACCGGTGGGACCGAGGGCCCCGGAGTGTCGGTGGACACCAAGTCGATCACCGTCCTGCCGTAGGCCGGCGGGCGCACGCAGCCCCCGGGGGACGCTCCCGGTGCGTCTCCCGGGGGCTCGCGGGAGGTGGCGCTCAGCGCCAGCGCGGCGTCCGCGACAGCAGCGCCGCCGCCGCGGCCACACCGGCGGTGGAGGTGCGCAGCACCGAGCTACCCAGCCGGACCGGCTCGGCGCCGACGTCGGCGAACGCGGACAGCTCCTCGTCGGTGATCCCGCCCTCGGGGCCGACCACGATCACGATCTCGCCGCGGCCCAGCACCGGCAGGTCGGCCAGCGGCCCGGACGCCGCCTCGTGCAGCACGACCGGCAGCGATGCACCCTGGAGCCGGGTCACCACGTCGGCCAGCGTGGCCGGCTCGGTCACCGACGGGAACCAGCTGCGGCGGGCCTGCTTGGCCGCCTCGCGGGCGGTCGCGCGCCACTTGGCCAGCGACTTCGCGGCCCGGTCGCCCCGCCAGACCGCCACCGACCGGGTCGCGGCCCACGGCACGATCTCGTCGACGCCGACCTCGGTGAGCATCTCCACGGCGAGCTCGCCGCGGTCGCCCTTGGGGATCGCCTGCACCACCACCACGCGGGGCGACTCCTCGGCAGCGTGGTGCAGCTCGTCGACGCGGCCGGCCAGGCCTGCCTTGGTGGCCGTCTCGACCGTGACCACCGCGGTGCAGCCCTGCCCATCGGTCAGCGCGACCTGCTCCCCGGCGCGGACGCGGCGTACGACGACGGCGTGGTGGGCCTCCTCACCGGTCAGCTCGACCGGGCCGCCGATGACGACCCCGGCCTGGCCGAGGCCGGGCAGGTGGAAGGTGGGCAGGCTCATCGGGGCCCGAACGCGTCACGCAGCCGGTCGAAGACCGAGCGGTGCGCCTCGTGCACCTGGCCGTCCGGGGACTCCTCGTCCCTCAGCTCGGCCAGCGTGCGCAGCAGGGTCTCCTGCTGCTCGTCGAGGCGGGTCGGCGTCTCCACGATCACCCGCACCACCAGGTCGCCGCGGCCCGCGCCACGCAGGGCGGGGATGCCGCGCCCGTTGAGCACCATCTCGCTCCCGGACTGGGTGCCCGCGTGGATGTCCAGGTCGACGGTGGTCTCCACCTCGGTGTCGGCCGAGTCGGCGACCAGGTCGCCCTCGAGCGTCGGGATGGCGATGGTGGTGCCGAGCGCCGCCGCCGTCATCGGCACGGTCACCGTGCACAGCAGGTCCTGGCCCTGGCGGACGAAGGTCGGATGGTCGGCGACGTGGATCTCCACGTAGAGGTCGCCGGCCGGGCCACCGCCGGGGCCGACCTCGCCCTGCTCGGCCAGCTGGACCCGGGTGCCGGTGTCCACGCCCGGCGGAATCTTCACGGTGAGGGTGCGCCGCGACCGGACGCGCCCGTCCCCGGAGCACTCGCGGCAGGGCTCGGGGATGATCGTGCCGAACCCGCGGCAGGCGGCACAGGGCCGCATGGTGCGGATCTCACCCAGGAACGAGCGCTGCACCTGGTGCACCTCGCCCCGACCGTGACAGGTCTCGCAGGTGACCGGGCGCGACCCGGGAGCCGCTCCCTCGCCGTGGCACACCGTGCACAGCACCGCGGTGTCCACCTTGAGCTCGCGGGTGGTACCGAACGCGGCCTCGGCCAGCTCGACCTCGAGCCGGATCAGCGCGTCCTGGCCGCGGCGGACCCGGGGGCGCGGACCGCGGCCCGCGCCGGCCGCACCGCCGGCGCCCTGGCCGCCGAAGAAGGCGTCCATGATGTCGGTGAAGGAGAAGCCCTGGCCGGCTCCGAAGCCGCCGGCGCCGCCGCCGAAGGGGTCACCGCCCATGTCGTACATCCGGCGCTTCTCCGGGTCGGAGAGCACCTCGTAGGCCTGGGTGACCTCCTTGAACCGCTCCTGGGTCTCGGGGTCGGGGTTCACATCGGGGTGCAGCTGGCGGGCAAGGCGGCGGTAGGCCTTCTTGATCGCGTCGCCGTCGGCGTCACGGGCGACGCCGAGGGTCTCGTAGAGGTCCTGGCTCACGTGGGGTCTCAGCTCATCCTTCGTCGAGAATCTTGGACACGTAGCGCGCCACCGCGCGCACGGTTGCCATCGTTCCGGGGTAGTCCATGCGGGTCGGACCGACGATGCCCAGCGTGGCCAGGGCCTCGTCGCCCGGACCGTAGCCGGTGGCCACCACCGACGTGGTGGACAGGTTGGAGTAGGGCACCTCGTGCCCGATCCGGACGGTGAGGGTCGAGGAGGCCTCGCCGAGGAGCTTGAGCAGGATCACGTGCTCCTCGAGCGCCTCCAGCATCGGCTTGATCGAGGCGTCGAACCCCTCGCCGAAGCGGGCCAGGTTCGCGGTACCGCCCACCACCACGCGCTCGTCGGAGCGGTGGTCGCTCATCGCCTCGACCAGCGAGGCGACGAGCACCGACAGCTGGGCGCGCTGCTCGGGGGCCACCTCGTCGGGGAGGGCAGCGAGCTGCTCGGCGGCGTCGCCGAGCCGCTCCCCGACCACGGCGCGGTTCAGCCGGGCGCGCACGTCGCCGATGCTGGCCTCGTCCAGCGCGTCGGGCAGCTCGACCACCCGCTGCTCGACCCGGCCGGTGCTCAAGATCAGCACCAGCAGCACCCGCGTGCTGGTCAAGGTGACCAGCTCGACGTGGCGCACCGTCGACCGCGAGAGCGTCGGGTACTGCACGATGGCGACCTGGCGGGTCAGCTGGGCCAGCAGCCGCACGCTGCGCTGCACCACGTCGTCGAGATCGATCGCCCCCTCCAGCAGGGTGGCGATCGCGCGGCGCTCCGCAGCGGAGAGCGGCTTGACCTGGCTGAGCCGGTCCACGAACAGCCGGTAGCCCTTGTCGGTAGGCACCCGTCCCGCACTGGTGTGCGGCTGCGCGATCAGGCCCTCGTCCTCCAGCGCCGCCATGTCGTTGCGCACCGTCGCCGGCGACACCCCGAGCTGGTGGCGTTCGACCAGCGCCTTGGAGCCGACCGGCTCCTGGGTCGCCACGTAGTCCTCGACGATGGCTCGCAGGACGGCGAGCTTGCGGTCTTCGACCATCACCCGCCTCCTCCCGGCCGCGCCCGAGGGCACGGCGCTCGTCTTGGCACTCGTTCGTCTCGAGTGCCAAGACTACTAGGTCGGCCCGCGGTCTAGGGTGGGCGGCATGAGCCGACGCGACATCACCGCCGTGCCGCACCGCGACGGCCGGTTCGTGGAGGTGGCCGACCGGTGCTGGGTGGCCCGTCACGACTTCTTCGACGTCAACGTCGGCGTGATCGGGGGGCGCGACGGCCTGCTCGTGGTCGACACCCACGCGTCCGAGGAGCTGGCCCGCGACGTCGTCGCCCGGGTGCGCGCACTCGGCGCGGGCGAGGTGGTCGCCGTGGTGAACACCCACGCCCACTTCGACCACGTCCTGGGCAACGCCGTCTTCGGCGAGGAGTACGCCGGGGCCGCGACCTGGGCCCACGAGGCGGCAGCCGCTGCGCTGCCACGGACCGCGGAGACCGCTCGACAGGAGGCCGGCCGCGACCCGCGCGGCGAGGACGACCCCCGCTTCGCCGGGATCGCCGCGTCGCGAGTGCGGGTGCCCGAGCGGACCTTCTCCTCCGCCCGGGTCATCGACCTCGGCGACCGGCTGGTCGAGCTGCTCCACCCCGGACGCGGCCACACCGACGGCGACGCGATCGTGCGGGTCCCGGACGTCGACGTCGTCTACGCCGGCGACCTGGTCGAGGAGTCCGCCGAGAGGCAGGCGGTGCCCGGCTTCGGCGACGACTGCTTCCCGCTGGAGTGGCCGTTCACCCTGGACCTGGTGATCAGCATGCTGTCGGACGCCACCCTGGTCGTGCCCGGGCACGGGGCACCGGTGGACCGGGACTTCGTCTCCGAGCAGCGCGGCAGCATCGGCATGGTGGCCGAGCAGGTCAGGGAGCTCGCGGGCGGCGGCGTACCGGTGGCCGAGGCGCTCGCGGCCGGCAGTTGGCCCTACCCTGCCGAGCAGCTGGAGCAGGCGGTGCGGCGGGGCTACTCCCAGCTGCCGCGCCAGGCGCGATCCCTGCCGCTGGCCTGAGCACTGCGCCAGCGCGGCCGCACGAACCACCACACGGCCAGGATCACGAACACCGGCCACGGGCCACCCGGCAGCACGATGGTGAGCGCGATGCCGACCATCAGCAGCGGTAGCAGCCCGATCCGGAAGCGAGGATGCGCGCCCGCACGTGAGGCTCCCGGTGAGGGACGGTGGGTGCGCGGCGGCGTGGAGCGCGCGGTGCCCGAGCCGGACGCGGCGTACAGCGAGGGAAGGTCGGTGAACAGCGGAGCCAGCTCCGCCTCGGTGCGTGCGGCCCAGGCCGCCTCGCTGCGCTCGTCGAACTCGTCGCGGGTCAGTCGGCCGGCGGCGAAGTGCTCGCCGAGCGCGGAGACCGCGCGCTCGCGCTCGACGTCCCCGATCCGCAACCGGGGGTCGGGGCGGTTCATTCGGGCTCACCCTCGGCGAGCAGGCCGTACAGACGGCGCCGCGTCTCTGCGAGAACCTCGGCCGCCTCGGCACGCTGGGCCGGGGTCCCCGAGACCACGATCTGCCACACCGCGGACATCACCTGGCCGATCACGGGCTTGAGGTCGCTGGTGTCGGTGTCGCTCGGCTGGTCGAAGGAACGCCAGGTCGCGGCGAGCTCCTCGGGGTGCTCGGCCACGTAGCGCTCGCCCTGCTCGGTGAGCCGCAGCGTCCGGCTACCGCCGTTCTCCGCCGCAGTGACCAGTCCCTCGTCCTCGAGCTGCTGCACCGTCGGGTAGACCGAGCCGGGGCTCGGCTTCCACGCTCCGCCGGTGCGCTCGGCGATCTGCTGGATGATCTGGTAGCCGTTCATCGGCTCGACGGCCAGCACGTCCAGGATCGCCGCCCGCACGTCGCCGCGGCGTACCCGCGACCCACGCGGATGACTCTGCTGCGCCAGCCCGAACAACCCCTGCAGCCAGGGTGGCGGCGCGGACCCCCAGGGGCTGCGCCCGTGGGGACCGTGTCCCCAACTGCTGCCGCTGCCCCAGCTCCCTGCCCAGCTTCCCATCACACGACCTTCCGACGACGCTTCGACGACTGCTTCTCGATAGTCGACGATATATCGCGAGCGTATCGCCGTCACGGTGGTCCAGGCCACATCGTGCCTCCTCCGGGCGAGCCTGACCGGCGACTGAACCGCGGCCGCCTAACCTGCGCACATGGCCATCGACCGTTACGGCTCCGACGTGCTGTCCACCGACTGGCGCGCCCCGCGACGCGGGCGCGCGGTGGAGATCGAGGCCGACCCCGGGCTGGTGGTCGAGGAGGTCACCACCGACTGGTGCGGGGAGATCGTGGCCGTCGAGCGCGACCTGCACACCGTGATCCTCGAGGACCGCCGCGGCAAGCGGCGCACCTTCCCCCTCGGGCCGGGCTTCCTGCTCGAGGGCGTTCCGGTGATCCTGACCGCGCCGACCCGGAAGGGGCCCGCCGCGAAGACCCGCACCGCCTCCGGGTCCGTCGCGGTGCCCGGCACCAAGGCGCGCGTGGCGCGCGCGAGCCGGATCTTCGTCGAGGGCCGCCACGACGCCGAGCTCGTGGAGAAGGTCTGGGGCGACGACCTGCGGGTCGAGGGCGTCGTCGTGGAGTACATCGAGGGCGTCGACGACCTCGCGGAGCAGCTGCGCGACTTCCGCCCCGGGCCCGAGCGGCGGGTCGGGGTGCTCGTCGACCATCTGGTCGCCGGCTCGAAGGAGAGCCGGATCGCCGCCTCCATCGCCAAGAGTCCGGTCGGGCGGCACGTGCTCATCGTCGGTCACCCGTTCGTCGACATCTGGCAGGCGGTCAAGCCCGACCGGCTCGGACTGCGTGCGTGGCCCACGGTGCCGCGCTCGATGGAGTGGAAGCATGGGATCTGCCAGCACCTCGGCTGGCCGCACCGCGACCAGGCTGACATCGCGCGGGCGTGGAAGCACATCCTGTCCAAGGTGGGCTCGTTCGCCGATCTCGAGCCGGCGCTGCTGGGCCGCGTCGAGGAGCTGATCGACTTCGTCACCGAACCGGGCCCGGGCTGAGCGACCCGGGCGGCGCGGGCGACCCGGCCGAACGCGCCGTACTCCCGCTCGGGCTGTGTTTGACTGACCTCATGAGTGGCAGCACCCCTCCCCCGCCGCCCGGTCAGCCGTACGGCGCCCCGCCGCCGGGCTGGCAGCCCGGCCCTCCGCCGCTGCGCCCCGACGAGGAGAAGCTCTGGGCGATCGCCGCGCACCTCGGACCGCTCGTGCTGGGCGTCATCGCCCCGCTGGTCGTGTGGCTGGTCTTCCGCGAGCGGTCGGCATTCGTCGACCGGCACGGCAAGGAGGCGCTGAACATGCAGATCTCCTACCTGATCTACTTCCTGGTCGCGGGGTTCAGCATCATCTTGCTGATCGGGCTGGTCCTGCTGCCCGTGGTCGGCGTCGCCTGGCTCGTGCTGATGATCGTGGCGTCGGTGAAGGCCGGCAGCTACGAGGACTACCGCTATCCGGCGATCATCCGGTTCATCAGCTGATGCCCGGGACGGCCCTCAGTGCCGGATGCGCAGTCGCCAGGTGAACGAGGTGTCGCGCAGTCCGCGGACGTAGCGGGGCTGCCAGGAGTGCTCGAGGGTGAGGTCGTGCCGCCGGACGGACAGGCGGTGCCGACCCGGCACACCTGACACCGGGATGGTGTCGCGGAACGTGACGATGTCACCGCGCCGCCGCACGTGCCCGCCGTACCAGTTGGTCGTGCGATGCCAACGCGGCCCCTTGTCGCTCATGAATGCGTAGCCGAGCAGGCGGTCGGGGTCCGAGACCCTCAGCACCGCGCGGATCTGGCAGTACCGGTGATGGTCGGTGTCACGAGGACATGCGCGCGGCCGACGGGTCTGCCGCTTCTTGGTGTGAATGCTGAGCAGCCGGGGATGGGCCGCAGTCATCGGGTCGCGCGACTCGATGCGCCGGGTGGCCGTGTCGAGCAGCGCCCCATCGGCGTCGTAGGCGGCGACCCGGAGGACCCACGTGCCGTACTCGGCGTGCCCGTCATCACCGCCGCTGGCGTACGAGTCGGGGTTGTAACTCCACTCACCGGCGCCCTCGTCATCGAGCGCGACCTCGGCGAGCGTCCCCCCGGCGGGGGTCAGGTACGTCGCCGTGACCTGGGCGACCCGGTCGGAAGGGTCGTCGATCTTCACCCCGGTGTAGAGATTCACCCACTCGCTCCAGGACCACAGCGTCGCCACGCCATGCAGCACCTTGTCGATCAGGCCGGAGGTCGGCCGGTGGATGGCCACCGAGGTGTCTTGCACCGCCGCCGCAGCCGCGTGCCCCGCCTGAACCGCCTGGACCGCCACGGCACCCGAAGCCGGTCGGGCCGCCTGGGCGGTCGGGGAGCCGGCCAGCAGCAGCGACAGTGCGACCGCGGATCCGTTGACGATGAGGCGCCGATGAGCCCGCATGAGAAGTCCTTCCACCCGTTTCCCGGGATTGTGCCATCGATTGGCACAACCAAGGACCTCTTCGGCAAGATACTCCTCTTCGGCAAGGTACTCACTGTCGGCCGCCGACGCCCCGTGGGTCGGTGGGCCTGCCTACTCGAACCAGGCATCACTGGTGGCCAGCGTGACCAGCTCCTCCTCGTCGAGCGCGGGGGCGTCCTGAAGCGGCTCGCTGCTCTTGGGCCGGTCATCGGCGTTGTAGCTGAGCACGGAGACCATCCAGGCATCCCCCAGGGCGATCACCTCCTGCATCGTCACCCCGTCGTTCACGGTCGGCACCGAAACCTGCACGACGGTGCCGTCCGGAAGCGTGCGGCAGTCCACCACCGCCTCGTCCGCGCAGTCGTAGGCCAGCGTCGGACTGGCCGGCCCGATGATCACCGTGGTGAGCATCCCGTCGACCTCGAAGTGGACTGTCTTGTCGTCCGGGGCGTCGGAGACGCCGTACGGCGGCTGCATCAGCGGTTCGCCGACGTCGTGGCCGGGGACCAGCTGGTCGACGAGTCCGGGGATGTCGGCGGCGTGCACGGTGGGCCCTGCCGTCTCGCCGAGGTGGGTCGTGTCGGGAGCGGGTGACTCCGACGCGGGCGGCGGCGTGGGGGTGGCGCTCGGCGGCACGGACGGGCTGGCCGCCACGGTGCTACTGGTCTCGCCGGACGCGACCGGCAGGTCACCAGCGGGCCCGGTCGTGAGCTGCGGTACGACGGCCGCGCCGACGCCGATGACGCCGACGGTGGCGACGGCCGCGACCGCCGTACCAGCCAGGTGGCGGCGGCGCCGCACGCGGCCGCGTTCGAGCCCACCGGCGACCAGGCGATCCACGTCGGGGTTCAGCCGGTGGGTGGCCTCGTGGAAGATCCGGTCGACGCCGGTGTCGTGGTTCGTCATGAGGGGATGTGTCCTTTCAGGACTCGATGAAGTCGCGAAGAGACGCGCCGAGCACCGACCGGAGCCGGTCGAGCGCACGCAGGGAACGGTTGCGCACCGCGCCGGCCGATATCCCGAGTCGGCTGGCAGTCTCCGCGACCGAGACGTCGTCGAGGTAGCGCAGCACCAGGACCGCCCGGTCGAGCGGTTGCAGCTCGGCCAGCGCGGCCGACAGCGCGATCCGCGCGTCCGCGTCGTCGTCGACGTGTCCTCGGTCCGGGAGCACCTCGACGGGACGCTCGTGGGAGCTGCGGCGACGCTGAGCACTGATGAAGGTCCGCACCAGCGTCGTCTGTGCGTAACCCGCCGGGTTGTCGATCGGCGGGGCCAGTCGACGGTGCCAGCGGACGTAGACCTTGGCCAGCGTCTCCTGGACGAGGTCCTCGGCACGGTGCGCGTCACCGCACAGCAGCCACGCGGATCGGTACAGCGGCGTCGCCCGCGCACGCGCGAACTCCGTGAAGTCCTCCCGGTCCTGCGGCATGTCTCTCCTTGGTGGAGTCGGCGTCACCCCTCATGACGCACCAACCCCCAAGCAGTGTCACACCCCGCCGGCAGACTCCGGCGTCACACCCACGGCGTCACACCCTCGGCTTCACGTCCTCGGCGCCTCTTCGTGGGTCACCGTCGTCTGCTGGTACAGCGCGAGCCGCGGCCGTTTGTCGACCAGGTGGTAGGTGCTACTCATCAGCGCGACGAACGCGTCGGGCTCCCCGTCGCGCCAGGCGCGCGCCCGATAGACCACGGCGGCCGCGTCGGTGCCGACCGTCACCAGCCGCTCGTCGCTCAACTCGTACGCCGCCCAGGGTGGCGACCCGTTCAGCGAGGCGGCGATCGTGTGCCGGTCGAGGACCGCGCCGTTGACCAGGACCATCACCGCGTCCGGCGTCATCAGCCGGCCGTAGTGGTCACCGCCCCGCGAAGCGCAGAGTGAGTCCCACCCCGCGCGCTCGAGCTCCATCAGCTGCTTCAGATCCAGTGCGCTCATGCTTGCGTAGTCTCGCCGATCCTCGGCCCGGATCACCCGAGGCTGCGCACCCAGTCGCCGTAGAAGATTCCTCCCGCCGCCGCCACGCAGACGCCGGTGACGATCCAGAACCGGACCACTACCGTGACCTGTGGCCAGCCGCGCAGCTCGAAGTGGTGCTGCAGGGGCGCCATGAGAAAGATCCGCCTGCCCACCCCGGTCGTACGCCGGGTCAGCTTGAACCAGGACACCTGGAGCATCACCGACCCGGTGACGGCGACGTACAGGCCACCGAGCACGACGAGCAGCAGCTCGGTCCGGGTCAGCAGCGCCAGCGCCGCCATCGCCGCACCGAGAGCCAAGGATCCGGTGTCCCCCATGATGATCCGGGCCGGAGACGCGTTCCACCACAAGAAACCGAAGCACGCCCCAGCCAGCGCCGCGGCGACCGCGGCCAGGTCCAACGACGAGGCCACCTGGTAGCACGCACCGGCCGCCTCGCGCGCCGACGTGCACGCGTGGTTGTTCTGCCACGCACCGATAAGGGTGTAGGCCGCGAACACCATCGACGCACTGCCGGTGAGCAGCCCGTCGAGCCCGTCGACGATGTTGGTCGCGTTGCTGGTGCCGCTGACCATGAACCAGACCAGCCCCAGCACGAGCACCCACGGCAGCTCGGGACCGAAGTCGCGCACCCAGGACAGCCGGTCGGAGACTGCGGCCACTTCCCCGGAAGCCGGAGCGCGCAGCGCGAGGATCCCGAAGACCAGGCTGACCGCGGTCTGCCCCAGCGGCTTGGCCCTGCTGCGAAGGCCCAGACTGCGCTGCATCCTGACCTTGATGAAGTCGTCGACGAAGCCGACCGCCCCCCTCCCCACGAGGGCGAACAGCACCAGCAGGCCCGGGCGCGACGGCGTCGTCCACGTCGCAAGGTGGGCGACGGCGTAGCCGATGAGCACTGCGGCCACGATCGCTGCGCCGCCCATCGTGGGCGTCCCCCGCTTCGTCAGGTGTGATTGCGGGCCGTCCTCGCGGATCAGCTGGCCGAGGTTCCACGCGATGAAACGCGGGATGGCCCATCGGGTCGCGATCAGTGACACGACGAGGGCACACGTGCCGCTCAGCAGGGTGGCCTTCACCGGAGTCCGTACCGATCGTCCCGAGGTGCCGAGGGACGGTGGGTCCCGGCGGCACGCGTTGGCAGAACCGCCAACACACCACACGGCGGCGGAGCGCGGCAAACCCTACGGCGCGTGTCGGCCGGGAAATCCGGTTGCACGGGGGAGCACGCCGGGTGTGTCGTGGCCCCGACCCCACGCCAGATCGGACCACCTGCATGCCTCTGCCCCCACCCACGCTACGGACCGGTCGCCTGCACCTGCGACCGTTCGACGACGGCGACGCCGACGACCTGTTCGCGCTGCACAGCTCGACACACGTGCTGCGCTACTGGGACTCGCCTCCGTGGACCGAGCCCTCGCGCGCCCACCGGTTCGTCGCCGCCTGTCGCGAGATGGCCGAGCGTGGCACCGGCTCGCGGCTGGCTGTCGAGCGCATCGACGACCAGGCGTTCCTCGGGTGGTGCAGCGTGAGTCGGTGGAACCCGGACTATCGCAGCGCTGCGCTGGGCTACTGCTTCGCGGAGTTCGCATGGGGCAACGGCTACGCCACCGAAGCGGCGACCGCGCTCGTGGGCTGGGCCTTCGACACGCTCGAGCTGAACCGCGTGCAGGCCGAGACCGACACCCGCAACGCAGCTTCGGCCCGAGTACTGGCCAAGCTCGGCTTCGTGCACGAGGGCACCTTGCGCGAGGACTGCGTCGTGGACGGCGACGTCTCCGACTCCTGGGTCTTCGGGCTGCTGCGACGCGAGTGGCACGCGTAGGCATAGCCCTCCCGCGCCACCGGCCAGGAGGTCAGGCTCACATCTCCTCGTGGGTGTCCGGGTCGCCCCCGAACAACCGCCCGTCGGGCCGACCGAGCGCGGTGATCGCCTCGACCTCGTCGTCGGTGAGCCTGAACCCCTCGACGTCGAGGTTCTGCCGCTGACGCTCCGGGGTCGCCGACTTCGGGATCGGCAGCGACCCGAGCTGCAGGTGCCAGCGCACGATCACCTGGCCCGCGGTGACACCGTGGCGCTGGGCGGCGTCAGCCACCGGCGGCTCCGAGAACGGCGCCTGCCGCTTGCCCATCGGGCTCCACGCCTCCGTGCGGATGCCGAGACGCTCGTGGACCTCCCGCATCCGGACCTGCGGAAAGTAAGGGTGCATCTCGATCTGGTTCACCGCCGGCGTCACGCCGGTGTCGTCGATGATCCGGCGCAGGTGCTCCTCGGTGAAGTTGGAGACACCGATCGAGCGGACCAGCCCCTCCTCCCGCAGCGCGACCAGCGCGCGCCACGCCTCGACGTACTTCCCGACGCTGGGGTTGGGCCAGTGGATGAGGTGGAGGTCGAGGTAGTCGGTGCCGAGTCGCTCGAGTGACTCCTTCGTGCTCGCGACGGCGTCGTGGTAGCCGTGGTGGCGACCGGGGATCTTGCTGGTGACCATCAGCTCGCCGCGCGGCACGCCGGAGCGGCGTACGGCCTCACCGACCTCGCGCTCGTTCTCGTAGTTCACCGCGGTGTCCAGCAGCCGATAGCCGGCCTCGATCGCGCTGGTGATCGCGACGACCCCGTCCTCCCCGGTCAGCGGGTAGGTGCCGAAACCGATGGCCGGCAGGACGGTGCCGTCGTTGAGCGTGTACGTCGCAGACATGGCCCCACGCTAGCGAGCGGGTCCAGCCGCCTCGCGCCCGACGCTCAACGCCACCTGGACGACCTCCCCGAGGTCGATGCCTGCCGACTCACGGACCACCGCGCGCAGCGGGAGCAGGTACCGGCCGTCCTTCGGGAACAGCGCGGTCCGGAACGTCGCGTCCCCGATGCGGGCCGTGACCGGCACCTGGCCCCAGTACTCCAGGCCGCTGGCGGCGAACTTGATGTCCCCGCTCTCGTCCTCCGGGATGTCGACGAAGTAGAACGGCGCAGGACCGCGCCACTCGACGACCGGTCCTTCGAACTGGAAGTCCATGTGCCCCATCTGTCCAGTATCGCGCGGTCCCCCCGGCTCCTTGTTCGCCACTACCGGGCCGAGGTCGCTCGACCGGTCAGCCTGAGGAGGTGCTCCTGGATCGGTGCCGCGACCGGCGGGCCGGCGCCGTACGACCACTGCGTGTCGGTGGCCACCAGCCGTACGCCGGCCGGCGGGGCCCACAGCCGCATCGGTCCACGCAGCCGCAGCACCCGGTCGGCGGCGACCACGGCCGCGTCGACGGGCATCGGGTGCTCGACCCCCAGCGGGACGCAGACGTCCTGGGTGTGCACGAGGATGTCCAGGAGCGGCTCCAGCTCGGTGACGAGAGGCGCCTTGGCGCGGGAGCCCACGAACCCGCGCAACGTGGCCACGATCTGGGTGTGGGTGAGCGGGCTGTGCACCGCCGCGTAGGCGATCATCGCGTTGTAGCGCAGGCCGGTACGCAACGCCGGCCAGACGATGTCGCGGACCCGTGCGTGCGCGAAGGCCAGGTGCGCACCCACGTCGCGAACCGTCCAGCCGTCGCACAGGCTGGGCGTTGCCCAGTACTCGTCGGCCAGCGAGTCCAGCAGGTCGGCCAACCAGGCGCGCTCCCGATCGATGTGCCGCCAGATGGTGTCGCTGTCCATGGCGCTCGCCTGCCCTAGACCGTTAGACAGATTATTTGTCTAAACTGGCATGGTGGACAGAGACCGTCAAGACCCCGGCCTGGGCGTCCTGCTGTACGTCGCCTACCGGGCGCTCGAGCAGCGTGCGCACGACGCGGTCATCGCGTCCGGGATCACCGACATCACGCCCAGCCAGGCCCGCCTGGCCGCGCGGATCGCACCGGGGGGCACCCGGGTCTCCGAACTGGCCGAGCGAGCCCGGATCACCAAGCAGAGCGCGGCCTTCCTGGTCGGGCAGTTGGAGGCGGCCGGCTACGTCGAACGGGTTGTCGATCCCGAGGACGGCCGCGCCCGCCTCGTGCGTTTGACTCGCCGCGCCGACCGGGTCGTGTCGGTGGCGAACGCCGAGGTGGGCCGAGTGCTGGCCGAGTGGGCCGACCAGGTCGGGGCCGAGCGCCTGCAGCAGGTGCACGACACCCTGCTGGACCTGAGGGAGATCACCGACCCGTGGCGCTGAGGGCGCGGGCAACGACCACCGTGCCGCCGATCTCCTCGTCGACGACGACGCGCACGGCCAGCCCCACCGACTCGAACGCGGTGATCGCCGCCGCGACCTGCGCGGTGCCGACCTCGACCAGCACCCGGCCGCCAGGCGCCAGCCAGTGGGGCGCCTCGCCGGCCACCCTCCGGACCAGGTCGAGGCCGTCCGGCCCGCCGTCCAGGGACGCGCGCGGTTCGTGGTCCCGCGCCTCGGGTGGCATCGCCGCGATGTCGTCGGACGGCACGTAGGGGACGTTCGCGACCAGCACGTCCAGGCGCCCACGCAGGGCGCGTGGCACCGGGGCGAAGAGATCCCCCTCGTGCACTAGGGCGTCGGCAGGGAGGTTCTTTCGCGCGCACGCCGTCTCGACCGGATCCACGTCCGCCGCGTGCAGGGTCACCCGGCCCACCCGCGCGGCGATCGCAGCGCCCACGGCACCGCTGCCGCAGCACAGGTCCAGCACCACCGCCCCACTGCGACAGCCGGCCGCGGCCTCCCGGACCATCAGCTCCGTGCGGCGCCGCGGCACGAACACACCGGGCTCCACCAGGACGCGCCGGCCGTCGAACTCGGTGAAGCCGACCACCTGCTCCAGCGGCTCCCCCGCCACCCGCCGGGCGACCAGCCGCTCCAGCTCCCCGGGCGTGGCGGCCGTCTCCACGAGCAGCCGAGCCTCGTCCTCGGCGAAGACGCAGCCGGCCTGCCGGAGACGCTGCACCAGGCCGGAAAGGTCCTCGGGGGCGGGCAGGGACTGGCGCGGCATCTGATGCGTCCGATCGTCATGAAATTCGGTGTCGGCAGGACAGTAGCCGCACTAGCGTTCCCCCATGCCCATTGGCGACCCCACCGCGGACCCCGATCCCGACTCCGGTACCGACGGTCGGCCCGGGGCCGACGCCGAGGCGGGGGCTGCGGCGGCCATCCGCACCTGGGCGTGGCAGGACTTCGACCTCGACCTGGTCGACCTGATTCCGGTCGACCATGGCGCCGACCCCAGCACCCGCGTCTGGCGGGCGACCTCGTCGGCGGGTCACCACTATGCCGTGAAGTTGAGCACCGCCCGAACGACCACCGGGCCACGCGTGACGCGACTGCTCGCGGAGTCCGGCGTCACCGGTGTCCTCCCCGAGCTCCGAAGTCGCCGCGGGCACCCCTGGGCCGACCGCTCCGGTGACGCGACCCCTGCCGGACGGTTGTCGGTCGCGCCCTGGGCCCCCGGACGACGGGCGCTGGAGGGTGGGCTGACCCGAGGCCACTGGCAGGCGTACGGCCGTCTGCTCGCCCAGGTGCATCGCACAGGCGGCCAGGGCGCGCTCCCGACCGAGGATCACGACCACGCCGCAGCGGCAGCTCAGGTACGGGAGCTCGCCAGGCGATTCGACCGGGCGGCCGATTCCGCCAGCGACGAGTCCGGGAGCACTCCGACGCCGGACCCGGTGGGGACGGCGCTGGCGCGGGATTGGCGGGACGCGAGCGCCGAGATCGAGGCCGTGGTCGCCCGCGCCGACCGGCTCGGGGCGCAACTGCGCGACCGGGACCACGCCGACCACACCCCCCGCGTGCTCTGCCACGGCGACCCCCACCTCGGCAACGTGCTGGTCGACGAGCCGGACCGGCTGTGGCTCATCGACTGGGACGATGCCGTGCTCGCCCCGCCCGAACGCGACCTGATGTTCGTGGTCGGCGGGGTGCTGGCCTTCGCTCCCGTCGACGCGGTCCAGTCCGCGTGGTTCTTCGAGGGCTACGGCGACGTCGTGGTCGACCCGCGCCGCCTCGCCTACTACCGCTGCGCCAGGGCCCTGGTCGACCTGGTCGACCCGACGCTGACGGCGCTGACCCCCGCGTCACCGATGGCCGAACGCCAGCAGGCCCTGGACATCGTCCGAGGGATCCTCTCCCCCACCGGGCTGGTGACACTCAGCCTGTCGTGAGCCACCGGTCGGCCCGGTCAGGGCAGCAGGTCACGCACCACGGCGTCGGCCAGAAGCCTGCCGGACAGCGTGAGCACCGCGCGTCCGTCCTCCAGCTCCGCAGGGTCGAGCAGGCCTCGCTGCACCTGCGCGTCCAGCGCGTGCCGGCCGATCTGGTCGAGGAGGTCGATCGGCAGGCCCGTGGCCAGGCGTAGCTCGAGCAGCACCCGCTCAACCCGCCGCGTCTCGTCGTCGAGCAGCTCGCGTCCGTGGCCCGGGCTGACTCCCGCGTCGATCCGGCCGGCGTATGCCGCGGGGTGCTTGACGTTCCACCAGCGCACCCCGCCGACGTGGGAGTGCGCGCCCGGGCCGACGCCCCACCAGTCGCCGCCGGTCCAGTAGAGCAGGTTGTGCGCACACCGGGACGCGGTGTCGCGGGACCAGTTGGACACCTCGTACCACCCGAGCCCGGCCGCAGTCAGCGCCTCCTCGGCGGCGAGGTACTTGTCGGCCAGGTCGTCCTCGTCGGGCATGCCCACCTGGCCGCGGCGGATCTGCCGCGCCAGCGCGGTGCCCTGCTCGACGATCAGGGAGTACGCCGACAGGTGATCCGGCGCGCTGGCCAGCGCCTGGTGCAACGACTCCTGCCAGTCCGCCAGACTCTCTCCCGGCGTGCCGTAGATCAGGTCAAGGCTCACCTGGTCGAAGCCTGCGCTCCGCGCCCACTCGACCACCTGCGGCACCCGTCGCGGGTCGTGGGTGCGGTCCAGCACGGACAGCACGCGCGGCACCGCGGACTGCATCCCGAACGAGATCCGGTTGATCCCGCCGCCACGCAGCTGCTCCAGGTCGGCGGCCGAGACGCTGTCGGGGTTGGACTCGGTGGTCACCTCGGCGTCGTCGGCCAGACCGAACTCCTCATCGATCGCGGCGACGACGCGCACCAGGTCCTCGGCCGGCAGCAGGGTCGGCGTACCGCCTCCGAAGAAGACGGTGCGCACGGGGATCTGCGCCGGGCCGAGCACACTGCGGGCGAAGCGGATCTCCGCGATAGCAGCGTCGGCGTACGTCGCCCGAGCAGCCCCGGTCCCAGGCCCGAGGTCGTCTGCGGTGTAGGTGTTGAAGTCGCAGTAGCCGCACCGAACCGAGCAGAACGGCACGTGCACGTAGAACCCGAACGGGCGCTCCCCCACACCCGCCGTCGCCGAGTCGGGCAAAGCACCGTTTGCGGGCACGGGCTCACCGTCGGGGAGGGTGGAGGGCACCCCGGCAGTCTAGGTCGGTCGGCGGCCACCCTCGAGACGGCGCCGCCCAGGCACTACGGCGCCGCCCAGGCAATGAGGATCAGGTGTAGAGCGCGTCGATCTGGTCGCGGTAGTTGTCCTCGACGACCTTGCGCTTGACCTTCATCGACGGAGTGAGCTCGCCCGACTCCACGCTGAGGTCGTGGTCGAGCACGATCCACTTCTTGATCGTCTCCCAGCGGTTCAGCCGCAGGTTGAGCTCGTCGATGTAGTTGCCCACCATCTCCTGGGTCTTCGGGTCGGCCACGATCTCGGCGTAGGGTCTCGCGCCCAGACCGTTGCGCTCCGCCCAGTCGGCGATCGCGTCGGGGTCCAGGGTGACCAGCGCGGTGCAGAAGTTCCGCTCGCTGCCGTGCACCAGGAACTGGCTGGCGTAAGGGCAGATCGCCTTGAACTGGGCCTCGATCGTGCTGGGCGCGATGTACTTGCCGCCGGAGGTCTTGAACAAGTCCTTCTTGCGGTCGGTGATCCGCAGGAAGCCGTCCTGGTCGAGCTCCCCGATGTCACCCGTGTGCAGCCAGCCGTCCGAGAGCGTCTCCTCGGTCTGCTCGGGCAGGTTGTGATAGCCGTCCATCACGCCCGGGCCCTTGATCAGCACCTCGCCATCCTCGGCGATGCGCACCTCGCTGCCGGGGAAGACCGGGCCCACGGTGCCGAACTTGTAGTCGTCGGGGTGGTTCACGAAGGAGCCGGCGGAGGTCTCGGTCAGCCCGTAGCCCTCCAGGATCAAGATGCCGGCGGCATGGAACCACTCGGCGACCTCGCGGTTCAGCGCGGCCGCACCGGAGATGAAGAACCGCACCCGGCCGCCGAACCGCTCGCGGATCTTGGAGAAGACCAGCTTGTCGAAGACCGCGTGCTGCCTGGCCAGCAGGAACGGCACGGGCTTGCCCTCGCGGCGCAGCCGCTCCACCTGGAGTCCCACGGCGAAGGCGCGGTGGAAGATCTTCTCCTTCAGGCCGCCCTCGGCCTCCTGCATCGTGACGATGCGGCTGTAGGCCTTCTCGAAGATCCGGGGGGCGGCGCCCATGAAGGTCGGCTTGACCACGGCGAGGTTGTCGATGATCTTGTCGATCCGGCCGTCGACCGCGGTCGCGAAGCCGCACGCGAACTGGGTGGACAGCAGCACCTTGCCGAAGGAGTGCGCCATCGGCAGCCACAGGAACTGCAGGTCGGTCTCGTCGAGGATCCCCTGCGCCGCGATCGCGGCGCCCTCGTAGGTCCACGACGAGTGGCGCAACCGCACGCCCTTGGGACGACCGGTGGTGCCGGAGGTGTAGATCAGCGTGGCCAGCGCGTCGGGCGGGGTCTGCGCGATGCGCTGCTCGATGACGTCCGGCTGCTCGGCGAGGAGCTTGTCGCCGCGCTGCTCGACGTCGGCCAGGCCGATCACCCAGTCGTCGTCGGGGGTCCCGTCGAAGGTGATCACCTTCTGCAGGTGCGGCAGGTCGGACTTGTGCTCGGTGAGCTTGGCGATCTGCGCGTCATCCTCGGCGAACACCACCTGGCACTCGGAGTCGGCCAGGATGTAGGCGACGTCCTCGGCCATGGTGGAGGGGTACACCGTGGTCGTCGCCGCGCCCGCGCTCATGATCGCCAGGTCCGCGAGGATCCAGTCGTAGCGTGTCGTGGCGGCGATCCCCACGCGCTGCTCGGGCTCGATGCCCAGCGCGACCAGGCCCGCGGCGATCCGGGTCACCCGGTCGCCGGTCTCGCGCCAGGTGACCGACTCCCAGCGCTCGCCCACCGGGTAGCGGTAAGCCTCCCGGTCCGGACTGGACTGCACCCGGTCGAAGAACTGCCGCCCCACGTTCGGCGCGCGGTTCTCGATCGCGGTCAGGTCGGGGCTCTGGGTCACGGACATCGCTCTCCCTGCTCGTGCGTACGCCGTCACCCCCGCCCTCTCGGGCGGCGGTGACGTGTTGCAGGACAAGGTATGCCAGATGGCTACCGAGCGGTAGCCATCGGCCGGATCCGGTGTGGCGAGCCGCACAACACCACCGGCCGGTGGAGCTTGTCAGGCGGTGTCCTGAGCCTGTCGAAGGGACCCGCCCGGCCGGTTGAGCTTGTCGAGACCTACGGCCGGTCGAGCTTGTCGAGACCTGCGGGTGGTTTCGAGACGGTCGCTGCGCTCCCTCCTCAACCACCCTTGAGAGGCGCTCCCTCCTCAACCACCCGTGAGAGGCGCTCCCTCCGCAACAACCGG
>DASSVD010000042.1:0-20861 GCA_035706365.1 Nocardioidaceae bacterium | reverse complement strand
GCGCTACCTCGGCACGGTGGTGAAGACCACCAACTTCGGTGCGTTCGTGTCGCTGCTGCCCGGCAAGGACGGCCTGCTGCACATCAGCAAGCTGCGCGCCCTGGCCGGCGGCAAGCGGGTCGAGGCGGTCGAGGACGTGGTGTCGGTCGGGCAGAAGGTCCAGGTCGAGATCGCCGAGATCGACGACCGGGGCAAGCTGTCGCTGGTGCCCGTCGTGGAGGACTCCGGCGAGTCCGCGAACGACGAGGGCGCGTCGGACCCCGAGTGATCTCGGCGGTCGCGCAGAAGCCCGGCACCACCCGCACGCTGCTCGACGAGCGTGGCCCCGGTGGCGCGGTGACGTCGTTGGTACGACGCACCGTGCTGCCGGGGGGCCTGCGCGTGGTGACCGAGGCGATGCCCGGAGTGCGCTCGGCCACCATCGGCGTGTGGGTCGGGACGGGCTCGCGGGACGAGAGCGCCGGGCTCTCCGGCGCGTCGCACTTCCTGGAGCACCTGCTCTTCAAGGGCACCCAGGACCGGTCGGCGATGGACATCTCCGTCGAGCTGGACACGGTCGGTGGGGAGTTCAACGCCTTCACCGCCAAGGAGTACACCTGCTTCCACGCCCGGGTGCTCGACCAGGACCTGCCCCTGGCCGTCGACGTGCTGGGCGACATGGTCACCTCCTCCCGGCTGTCCGGGCAGGACGTGGAGGCCGAGCGTGAGGTGATCCTCGACGAGATCGCCATGCACGACGACGACCCCGACGACGTGGTCACCAACGTGTACGCCGCGGCCGCCTGGGGCGACGGCCCGCTGGGGCGCCCGATCGCGGGCACCGAGGAGTCGATCCGCGCACTCACCCGGGCGCAGATCATGCGCTTCTACCGCAGCCGCTACCGGCCGGAGAACATGGTGGTCGCGGTGGCGGGCAACGTGGACCACGCGGCCGTGGTGCGCCTGGTACGCACGGCGTTCGCGCGCAACCGCTTCCTGGCCGACCGCTCCGTGCGGCCGCTGCCGGTGCGTCGCGCCGACCGGGTCAAGCGTGCCGGGTCGGGCCAGGTGGTGGTGTCGCGCCCCTTCGAGCAGGTCAACATCCTGCTCGGCGTCAACGGCCTGGTGCGTACCGACGAGCGCCGCTACGTGCTCGGCGTGCTCAACGCCGCCCTCGGTGGCGGTCCGTCCTCCCGGCTGTTCCAGGAGGTCCGTGAGCGTCGGGGGCTGGCCTACGGCGTCTACTCCTTCGCCGCGCACTACGCCGACGCCGGCATGGTCGGCGTCGCGGTGGGCTGCCTGCCCTCGCGCGTCGACGACGTGTTGGCGGTGGTCCGTGCCGAGCTGCGGCGGGTCGCTGAGGAGGGGATCAGCACCGAGGAGCTGGAGCGGGGCAAGGGACAGCTGCGCGGCGGTCTGGTGCTGGGCCTGGAGGACTCCGGATCCAGGATGTCGCGGATCGCCAAGGCCGAGCTGCTCTACGACGAGCTGCCCGGCATCGACGAGGTGATCCGTCGCGTGGACGCGGTGACCGTCGAGGACGTGCACGTGCTCGCCAAGGAGTTGTTCGCCCAGCCGGAGACGCTGGCTATGGTCGGGCCGCTCGAGGAGGAGTGAGCGTGATGCTGAAGGTCGCTGTGCTCGGAGCGCACGGCAGGGTCGGGCGCGAGGTGTGCGGGGCCGTCGAGGACGCCGCGGACCTCGACCTGGTCGCGCGGGTCGACGCCGGGGACGACCTGGCCGACCTGGTCGCGGCCGGCGCGCAGGCCGTGGTCGACTTCACCCACCCGGACGCGGTGATGGACAACCTGCGCTTCTGCGTCGAGCACGGCATTCATGCCGTCGTGGGCACCACGGGCTTCGACGAGGAGCGCCTGGACCGGGTGCGCGGCTGGCTGGCCGAGTCGCCGGACACCGGAGTGCTCATCGCCCCGAACTTCGCGATCGGCGCGGTGCTGATGATGCGTTTCGCCGCCGAGGCCGCCCGCTTCTACGAGTCGGTGGAGATCGTCGAGATGCACCACCCGGACAAGGCCGATGCGCCCTCCGGAACGGCGCGGCGTACCGCCGAGCTGGTCGCCGAGGCCCGGCGCAAGGCGGGTCTGGGCGCCGTGCCGGACGCCACCAGCACCACGCTGGAGGGAGCCCGCGGCGCCGACGTCGCGGGGATCCGGGTGCACGGGCTGCGGGTGCGCGGGCTGGTTGCGCATCAGGAGGTGCTGCTCGGCGGGCCGGGGGAGACGCTGACGATCCGGCACGACTCGATGGACCGTGCCTCGTTCACGCCCGGTGTCCTCGCCGGGCTGCGCGCGATCGCGGACACGCCCGGGCTCACGGTGGGGCTCGAGACGTTCCTCGGCCTGGACTAGCCGTGCGCCGCCTGGTCTCCACCAAGGTCACCGTCGGGCTGCTCGTGCTCGCGCTGCTGTTCTACGCGGTGCTGATCGGTGCCAAGGGTGTGGCCCTGCTCGCCACGGGGTCCTCGGCCGGTGTGCTCCTGGGCGTCGCGCTGGTGATCTTCCCGCTGCTCGGTGTGGCACTGGCTTGGCGTGAGGTCAGCTTCGGCCGCCGCTCGGCGGAGCTGGCCGCCGCACTGGAGGCCGAGGGCGGCCTCCCGGTGGACGACCTGCCACGGCGCCCGTCCGGACGGGTGGATCGCGCGGCCGCGGACGCCGTGTTCACCCGACGTCGTGCCGAGGCCGAGGAGCGGCCCGACGACTGGCGGAGCTGGTACCGCCTCGGAGTCGCCTACGACGACGCCGGGGACCGCACCCGGGCGCGCTCGGCGGTGCGCCGCGCGATCGCGCTCTACGACGCCGCGCACTGATCTGCACAACCCTGCAGCACACAATCCTGCAGACGCCAATCTCTTCCCCCGCCCGGCACCGCGGTGTCAGGGTGCGGTGCGCGCAACCCGCGCACACCTCTCGGGAAGGAACTCTCTTGCGCAGAACAGCACGAACCGCAGGCCTGTCCAGCGTGGTGCTCCTCGCAGCCACGGCGATGGCCGGGCTGACCGCCGGCACCGCGGCCGCCGAGCCCGCCGAACCTCACTCACCGGCCACAGCGGCACTGACCGCCCTCGAGCACCATCCGGCGGCCGCGCACCTGGCCGGCGGCCAGGGCTTCACCGTGACCGACACGGTGCGCGACGCCGACGGCAGCACCCACGTCCGGATGGAGCGCACCTACCGCGGTCTGCCGGTGGTCGGCGGCGACCTGGTCGTCCACCAGGGCCGCTCCGGCGGGTGGCAGGGGCTCAGCCAGACCCTGCGCCAGGCGCCCCGGATGGCGGTGCGGCCGGGTCTGGACGAGGCAGCCGCGAAGCGACGTGCCCTCGCACCGAGCCGGGTGAACCGCGAGATCGCCGACCAGAGTGCCAAGCGCACCACGCTGGTGGTCGACGCGCTGGGCGCGAAGCCACGCCTGGCGTGGAAGGTGATCAGCGGTGGAACCCAGGAGGACGGGACGCCCAGCCGGCTGGCGACGTACGTCGACGCCCGCACCGGCGCCGTGCTGCACACCGAGCAGCAGGTGCAGACCGTCGAGGGCGAGGGGCACTCGCTGTACGGCGGCACCGTCGCGCTGCCGCTGACCCCGGTCTCCGGCGGGTACGCACTGCAGGACCCGACGCGTGGCGGCACGTTCACCACGGACATGGGCAACAAGTCCGACTCGATGTTCTGCCAGCTGTTCGGCACGCGCTGCAGCACCGGCACGCTGTTCACCAGCGCCGACACCAGCTTCGGCGACAGCACCACCGGCAACCGGGAGTCGGCCGCGGTCGATGCCCAGTACGGCACCGCGGAGACCTGGGACTACTACCAGCAGGTGCACGGCCGCACCGGCATCGCGGGGGACGGCGAAGGGTCCTACAACCGGGTGCACTACGGCCGGGACTACGTGAACGCGTTCTGGCAGGACGCCTGCTTCTGCATGACCTACGGCGACGGTGACGGCGCCAACTACGGCCCGCTCACCTCGCTCGACGTGGCCGGTCACGAGATGTCGCACGGGGTCACCTCGACCACGGCGAACCTGACCTACAGCGGCGAGTCCGGCGGCCTCAACGAGGCCACCTCCGACATCTTCGGGTCGCTGGTGGAGTTCCACGCCGCGAACGTGAACGACCCGGGTGACTACCTGATCGGCGAGACCTTCGCCCGCGACGGGCAGCCGCTGCGCCGGATGGACGACCCGGCCTCGGACGGCGCATCGGCGAACTGCTGGAACTCCTCGGTGGGCAACCTCGACGTGCACTACTCCTCGGGCGTGGGCAACCACTTCTTCTACCTGCTGGCCGAGGGGTCCGGCGCGAAGACCATCAACGGTGTCGCGCACAGCTCGCCCACCTGTGACGGGTCGACCGTGACCGGCATCGGCCGGGCCGACGCCGGCGACATCTGGTACCGCGCGCTGACGGTCTACATGACCTCCAGCACCGACTACCACGGTGCCCGGACCGCCACCCTGGCCGCCGCGAGCGACCTGTTCGGTGCCGACAGCGCGCAGTACGCCGCCGTCGACGCCGCCTGGGCTGCGGTGGGCGTGGCCTGAGCCTGGGGCGCGCGCGCACCATCCGCCTCGGTTTCCCCAAGGTCTGATGCTGAGCCCGCACTTCCCACGCGGAACTCCTCGTGGGAAGTGCGGGCTCGTCTGCATACCCTGGTGAACGCCCCAAGCAACGCCCCGAGCAACCCCCCCGGATCAGAGCAGGCGCACCAGCGCGGCGGCCACGGCGGCGGCGAGAACCACCACGATGAACGGGGCTCGCAGCAGGAGGGCGACGAAGGCGACGCCCAGGCCGACCAGCCGGGCGTCGAGCACCAGGCTCGGGCCGTCGGCAAGCACCTGTACGGCGATCAGCGCGGCCAGGAGCGCCACGGGCAGCAGATCGGCGATCCGCTCGACGACGGGTCGCTCCAGCACCCGGCTGGGCACCGACAGGCCGGCCAGCTTCAGCAGGTAGCAGCCCAGTCCGGTGACCAGCACCGCAGCCCAGATCACGGGCTGCCTCCGTGGCCGTGGTGGTGCTCCCTGCCGGTGGCCAGGTCCTCGGGGCCGGGCACCTCGGTCGGGTCGGCGGCATCGCGGGTCAGGGCGCCGGCGACCAGGGCGACCGCGGCGGCGGCCAGGACCGGCACTCCGGCCGGGGTGACCGGGACCAGGCTGAGCGCCAGAGCAGCGCCGAGCAGGGCGGTGATCCGGTTGCGGCGGTCGCGCAGTCGTGGCCAGAGCAGCGCGAGGAAGGCGGCCCCGACTGCTGCGTCGAGGCCGTAGGCCCGCGGGTCGCCCAACGCTCGCCCGGCGACCGCGCCGACCAGTGTGGCGAGGTTCCACAGCACGAACACCGCCACGCCGGTGCTCAGGAAGCCCAGACGCGCGGCCGGTTGCGACTCGCGCATCACCGACATCGCGGTGGACTCGTCGATCACCAGCTGGGCGGCGCTGGCCCGGCGCCAGCCGCGCCAGCCGAGCAGCGGGGCCAGCCGTAGCCCGTAGAGCGTGTTGCGCGTGCCCAGCAGCAGCGCGGTGGCCGCCCCGGACAGCGGCGCGCCGCCCGCCGCGAGCACGCCGACCAGCGCGAACTGCGACGCGCCGGTGAAGGCGAGTAGGGAGAGGGCGCAGGTCTGCCACACATCGAGTCCGGCGGCCACGCCGATCGCACCGAAGGAGATCCCGTAGGCGCCGGTGGCCAGCCCGACCGCGAGCCCGTCACGGACGATGCTGCGGCGTCGGGCGGGGTCGAGTGTGGGGCCCTCGCCGGTGGGGGAGCTCACCCGGCGACGGTAACAAGCAGCCGGGCCCGCGACCCGGGCGTCTCAGCGCCGGTGCGGCCGCCGCGCGTGCACGTGCGCCGGCCGGACGAGGGCGGCGCCGCGGAACTGGTGGAGCAGCGCGAACGCCGCGAGCCCGCCGACGGCCAAGCCGATGCCGGCACCGGCGCGCAGCAGGATGGGGGAGGGCAGGACGTACGCCGCCCAGGCGCCACCGGCCATGAAGACGGCGACGGCGATCGCCGAGACGATGTAGCGGTAGATCCGCGGCAGGGGACCCAGCACGGCGTACCTCCGTCCGAAGCGGTGGGACCGGTCCTCACCAAGAAGACGATCGAGCAGCACGGATGGTTGCCACCGGCGGGTGGTCCAAACCTGTCCGGCCTGGATTTCTTTACTCGCGCGTCCGCCCCACGTGGCCGCCCGGCCGGGGTCTGACTACTCGCCCGGCTCCTCGTCGAGGTCGTCGGGCTCGTCGCTCAGGGCGGTGTGCAGCCGGACCTGCTTGAGGGTGACCGTCCCGTCGCCGTGCAGGTCCAGCTCGCGGTGTGCCCCGTCGGCGGCGTACCCGGCGCTGGTCAGGAACGCCCGGCGCGCGTCGTCCGTGCTCGGGATCCAGGTCACCGCGTAACGGAACCGGTCGGCTCGCAGCGTGTCCGCGGCGGCCTGCAGCAGGCGTGACCCGTGGCCCTCCCGCTGGTGCTCGGGGTCGACGGTCAGCTCGGCGACCTCGCCGTCGGTGCCCGGGTTCCGGTCGGGGTCGGCGGCCGGCGTGGTGACCGCGAAGCCCCGGATCGTGTTGCGCTCGAGGGCGACCAGCACCCGGTTGCGCGCGTCGCGGGGATGGTTCAGCGACTCGTGCCAGGCGGCCGCGAACCGGTCGGGGGTGAGCTCGTCGAGCAGCTCGTCCGGCAGCAGGTCGGCGTACATCTGCCGCCAGGCGCGGGCCTGGACCTCGGCGATGCCCGGGGCGTCGTCGGCCCAGCCGACCCGGACCGACACGTCAGCGGTGGGACCTCCCGATGCGCTCATACCGCCATCCTGTCAGCCGGCACGGTGTTACACCATCGCCCCATCACGGGCGTCAAGGTGTAACACGATCTTTGCTATCCTGCTGCCATGAGCGGCAACGACCTCGCCACCTTCCAGGCACTCCTCGACGCGGACGAGCGGGTGGAGCCGCGCGACGCGATGCCGGAGGGCTATCGCAAGACCCTGGTCCGCCAGATCGCCCAGCACGCACACTCCGAGATCATCGGGATGCAGCCGGAGGGCAACTGGATCACCCGCGCGCCCAGCCTGCGCCGCAAGGCGATCCTGATGGCGAAGGTGCAGGACGAGGCCGGCCACGGGCTCTACCTCTACGCCGCCGCAGAGACGCTCGGCGTCGACCGGTCCGAGCTGCTCGACCTGCTGCACAGCGGCCGGCAGAAGTACTCCTCGATCTTCAACTACCCGAGTCAGACCTGGGCCGACATCGGCGCGATCGGCTGGCTGGTCGACGGCGCGGCGATCGTGAACCAGGTGCCGCTGTGCCGGTGCTCCTACGGCCCGTACGCCCGGGCGATGGTGCGGGTGTGCAAGGAGGAGTCGTTCCACCAGCGCCAGGGCTTCGAGATTCTGCACACGCTGAGCCACGGCACCCCGGCGCAGCACGAGATGGCCCAGGACGCGGTGAACCGGTGGTGGTGGCCGAGCCTGATGATGTTCGGACCCTCCGACAGTGGCGAGGCAGCCCGGGGCGGGCACACCGCGCAGTCGATGGCGTGGGGGATCAAGCGCTTCTCCAACGACGAGCTGCGGCAGCGGTTCGTCGACATGACGGTCCCGCAGGCCGAGGCGCTCGGGCTCACGCTGCCGGACCCGGACCTGCGCTGGAACGAGGAGCGCGGGTCCTACGACTTCGGCGAGATCGACTTCACCGAGCTGTTCGAGGTGATCAAGGGCAACGGCCCGTGCAACAAGGAGCGCCTGGCCCACCGCGTGAAGGCGCACGAGGATGGCGCCTGGGTGCGCGAGGCCGCGGCGGCGTACGCCGAGAAGCAGGCCGGCCGGGTCGAGGAGGGGGCCGCATGAGCCCCGAGCCGATGGGCGACCTGACCGCGGCCGGCGGGCACGGCGCCGTACCCACGGAGGGCGTGCCCACCTCCACGCCGGCGCCCCCCGCTGCCGGCGACCGGCGCGAGTGGCCGCTGTTCGAGGTGTTCGTGCGCAGCCGGCGAGGCCTCTCGCACACGCACGTGGGCTCGCTGCACGCCCCGGACGCGGCGATGGCTCTGCGCAACGCCCGCGACGTCTACACGCGCCGCCAGGAGGGCGTCTCGCTGTGGGTGGTGCCGGCCGCCGCGATCACCGCCTCCAGCCCCGACGAGAAGGACGCGTTCTTCGACCCCGCGGCGGACAAGATCTACCGGCACCCGACGTTCTACGACATTCCCGAGGGGGTCGAGCACCTGTGAGTGAGGTCGGAGAGCGCGCAGCGAGCGCAGCGAGCCGGCTGATCACGGCGGGGGAGCTCAGCGACCCGACTGTCGGCTACGTGCTGGCGCTCGCCGACGACGCGCTGGTCGCCGCGCAGCGGGTGGGGGAGTGGATCGCCGCCGCCCCGCAGCTCGAGGAGGACGTCGCGCTGGCCAACATCGGCCTGGACCTGCTCGGCCAGGGCCGGTCGCTGCTGGGCTACGCCGGCTCGCTGATGGAGCCGCCCCGCAGTGAGGACGACCTCGCGTACTGGCGCGACGAGCGGGCGTTCCGCAACGTGCAGCTGGTCGAGCGGCCCTGGGGCGAGGGTGACCGCGACTTCGCGGTGGCGATGGCGCGCCTGCTGGTGCTGGCGACGTACCTGCACGAGCTGTGGACCGCGCTGCGCACCAGCGCCGACCAGACCCTGGCGGCGGTGGCGGCCAAGGCGGTCAAGGAGGTCGACTACCACCTCGACCACGCGCGGATGTGGGTGCTGCGCCTCGGCGACGGCACCGACGAGTCGCACCGGCGGATGCAGGCCGCGCTCGCGGGGGAGTGGCGCTACGTCGAGGAGCTGTTCGACACCACCCACATCGCGCCGGCCCTCGTCGACGCCGGAGTCGCGGTCGATCCGATGTCGTTCCGCGACGCGTTCGACCGGCGGGTCACGACGGTGCTTCGCGAGGCCACGCTCGACGTCCCCGAGGTGACCCCGGCCGTGACCGGCGGCCGGCGTGGCGTGCACACCCCGTCGATGGGCTACCTGCTCGCCGAGATGCAGCACCTGGCCCGCTCGCACCCGGGGGCGACGTGGTGACGGTCTCGACGGGCTCGACCACCCGAGGGGTCTCGACGGGCTCGACCACCCGGGGGGTCTCGACGGGCTCGACCACCCGAGGGGTCTCGACGGGCTCGACCACCCGAGGGGTCTCGACGGGCTCGACCACCCGCAAGCCGCTGAGCCGGGCCGAGGCGTGGGCGATCGCGGCCACGGTGCCGGACCCGGAGGTGCCGGTGGTGAGCATCGAGGACCTCGGCATCCTGCGCGCGGTCGAGGTCGACGAGTCCGGTCACGTCGACGTCGCGATCACCCCGACGTACTCCGGCTGTCCGGCGATGGAGGCGATCCGCGCCGACATCGGCACCGCGTTCGCGCAGGCCGGGTACGACGACGTCAGCGTGGAGTTCGTGCTGTCCCCTGCCTGGACCACCGACTGGATGACCGAGGCGGGCCGGACGAAGCTCGAGGCCTACGGGATCGCCCCGCCACGGCGCCGCGCCACCGGGTCCGAGGGCGCCACCGTCTCGCTCACCCTCTCGGTGCGCTGCCCCCAGTGCGGGTCGCCCGACACCCACGAGCTGAGCCGGTTCGGGTCGACGGCGTGCAAGGCGCTGTGGGTGTGCGACGCCTGCAAGGAGCCGTTCGACCATTTCAAGGCGATCTGAAGGACACCTGACGTTGAGCACCAGGCACTCGGTCTTCCACCCGCTGACCGTCGAGTCGGTCGAGCCGGTCACCGACGACTCCGTCGCGATCACCTTCACGGTCCCGCCGGAGCTGCGCGAGGACTACGCCTTCACCCAGGGCCAGCACCTCACGATCCGCACCGAGCTCGCCGGTGACGACGTGCGCCGCAACTACTCGATCTGCTCGCCGGTCTCCTCGGGGGCGCTGCGGGTCGCGGTGAAGCGGCTGCCCGGCGGCGCGTTCTCCGAGCACGCGCTGGAGGTGCTGAAGCCCGGCGACGTGCTCGACGTGATGACCCCCAGCGGCCGGTTCTTCACCGAGCTCGACCCGACGCACGAGAAGCACTACGTCTGCGTCGCGGCCGGGTCGGGCATCACCCCGATCCTCTCGATCGTCGCCACCACGCTCGAGGTCGAGCCGCACTCGTCGGTCACACTGATCTACGCCAACCGCACCCACCGGTCGGTGATGTTCCTCGAGGAGGTCGAGGACCTCAAGGACCGCTACCGCGACCGGCTCCAGCTGATCCACGTCCTCTCGCGGGAGCCGCAGGAGGTCGAGCTGTTCTCCGGCCGGCTCGACAGCGACCGCATGCAGCGGATCATCGACGCGCTGCTCCCGGTCGACACCGTGGACGAGTGGTTCCTGTGCGGGCCCTTCGACATGGTGTCGTCACTGCGCAAGGTGCTCGTGGCCGAGGGGGTGTCGAAGCGGTCGGTGCACGCCGAGGTGTTCCACGTCGAGTCCGGCCCGCCGGTGGAGCGTCGTACGACGCCCGACGCGGAGGCCGGTCCGGGCGCCGACGTGACCATCACCCTCGACGGCCGCTCGTCGTCGTTCAAGCTGGCCAACGACGGGCCGCCGGTGCTCGAGGCGGCGCTCGCCGTCCGGGCCGACGCGCCGTTCGCGTGCAAGGGCGGGGTGTGCGGGACCTGCCGGGCCAAGGTGCTCGAGGGCAGCGTCGAGATGGAGAGCAATTACGCGCTCGAGCCCGACGAGGTGGAGAAGGGCTACGTGCTCACCTGCCAGTCCCACCCGACCAGCGACAAGGTCGAACTGGACTACGACGCCTGACGGCGCCGCCACGGCATCCAGGTCTGGTCGAACGGCTCGGGCCGGGCGGCGACGGTGCATCGGGTAGTTTGAGCCTGTGCAGGCCTACCTCGACCTCCTCCAGCGGATCCTCGACCACGGCGTCGAGAAGGACGACCGCACCGGCACCGGCACGCGCAGCGTCTTCGGCCACCAGATGCGCTTCGACCTGCGCGAGGGCTTCCCGCTGGTGACCACCAAGAAGGTGCACACCCGGTCGGTCTTCGCCGAGCTGTTGTGGTTCCTGCGCGGCGACACCAACGTGAAGTGGCTCCAGGACCGCGGGGTGACGATCTGGGACGAGTGGGCCGACGAGAGCGGTGACCTCGGGCCGGTCTACGGGGCGCAGTGGCGCTCCTGGCCGGCGCCCGACGGCCGGCACCTGGACCAGATCGCCCAGGTCGTGGACGCGATCCGCCGTGACCCCGATTCTCGCCGCCACGTGGTGTCGGCCTGGAACCCTGCCGACATCCCGCAGATGGCGCTGGCGCCGTGCCACGCGCTGTTCCAGTTCTACGTCGCGCCCGACCCCGACGGCGGGCCCGGCCGGCTCAGCTGCCAGCTCTACCAGCGCTCGGCCGACGTGTTCCTCGGCGTGCCGTTCAACATCGCCTCCTACGCCCTGCTGACGCACATGGTCGCCCAGGTCACCGACCTGCGCGTCGGCGACTTCGTGCACACGCTCGGTGACGCGCACCTGTACCTCAACCACCTCGAGCAGGCGCGGCTCCAGCTGACCCGCGAGCCGAGGCCGCTGCCCACGCTGCGGCTGGACCCGACGGTGCGTGAGTTGGACGCGTTCGACCTCGACCAGATCCGCGTCGAGGGCTACGACCCGCACCCCGGGATCAAGGCGCCGATCGCGGTATGAGCGGTCCGGAGAGCCAGGCTGGTACGCCGCAGCGGCGGGTGGTGATGGTCGCGGCGGTCGCCCGCAACGGCGTGATCGGGCAGGGCGGGGACATCCCGTGGAGCATCCCGGAGGACCTCAAGCACTTCCGTGCCACCACGACCGGGCACACGGTGCTGATGGGCCGCGCGACCTTCGCCTCCATCGGGCACCCGCTGCCCTACCGCACCAACGTGGTGGTCACCCGCCAGCCGGACTGGTCGGCCGAGGGAGTCTTCGTGGCGCACTCGGTCGAAGAGGGGCTGCAGCTCGCTCAGTCGCTGGACGGCGACGTGATGGTGATCGGGGGCGGGGAGGTCTACCGCGCCGCGATGCCCTACGCGACCGACCAGGTGCTCACCGAGGTGGACCTGGAGCCCGAGGGCGACACCCGCTACCCGGACTTCGACCCGGCCGAGTGGCGCGAGGTGCGTCGCGAGCCGCACGAGGGCTATGCGTTCGTGTGGTGGGAGCGGGGCGCCGGGGGCTGAGGCGCGTCCAGCGCCCGGTCCAGCCCGGTCAGCCACCACTCCACGGACTCCGTCACCGGCCGGTCGAGCCCGAACGCGCCCGAGGACTCCAGCGCCACCCAGCCGGACAGCCCCGCCCGCAGCGTGCGGGTGGCGTCGACCAGGGCGTCGCCGGTCAGCCCGTAGCCGGACAGCACGCCGTAGACCAGCTCGACCAGGGCGGCGCTGGCCACCTGGTCGTCCTCGTCGTCGGGGACGGGGGCGGACTGTGCGGCTGCCGCCGAAGCCGGATGCTCCGCGGCCCAGGTGCGGTAGGCCGCACTGAGCGCCCGCAGCGCGTCCAGCCGGCTGCGGCCGACGGTGGCCGCGGACAGGCACGCGGCCAGCTCCCGCTTGGCGCGGACCGCGACCAGCAGTCGCAGCGCCGGCAGCCCTGCGACGTGCTTGTAGAGGCTCGGGGTGCGTACGCCGAGCTCGTCCGCGACGGCGGCCAGGGTGAGGGCCCCCGCGCCCTGCTCGTCGGCGAGCCGTGCCGCGGTCTCGACCACGCGGGCCCGGGTGACTCCGGCCCTAGCCACGGGCGGCCGGCGCGCCGTCGGTGACCTCGCGGACGAAGGCGGTGACCGCCGGTGCGACGAGGTCCGGCCGTTGCGCGTGCGGGTAGTGCCCGGCCTCCGGCACCAGCAGCACCTGTGCGGGGCCGCCGAGCTGCTCGGCCACCCAGCCCGCCTCGGCCGCGGGGTCGTCGAAGTCCTTGTCGAGCTCGCCCATCACCACCAGGGCGGGGGAGCCGACCGTGCCGATCAGCTCGGCGGCGGGCCGGTGGCTGGTCCGCGTGGTGGCGTGCAGCGCGCTCCGGTGGCCAGGGCGGCCGATCGCGTCGACCATGGCCGCGAGGTGCTCGTCGAAGTCGTCGGGCCGGCGGCCGGCGTACAGCGTGGGGACCCACGCCCGCCACACCGCCCGGATCCACAGCGGCTGCATCGCCAGTCGCAGCAGGCCGCGCACCAGCGGGCCGACCTGCGGGTCGCGTGCGAACGGCCCCACCAGCACCAGGCCGGAGACCAGCTCGGGGCGGCGTGCGGCCGCGATGATCGCCGCGGCCGCGCCCATCGAGTGGCCGACCAGGACAGCGGGGGCGCCCAGCTCCTCGACCAGCGCGACGATGTCGGAGGCGGCGGCCTCGTCGTCGTAGGCCTGGAAGGTCGTGTCGCTGTCCCCGTGCCCGCGCAGCTCCATGGCGGCGACGCGGAAGCCGGCACCGGTCAGCGCGGGGGTGAGGTGCCGGTAGGTGGATCGCAGGTCGGCCATGCCCGCCACGCACACCACCAACGGCCCTGCGGTGGCGGTGGCGGCGTCGTAGGCGATCCGGCCGTCCGGCCGCTGCAGGTAGTTCAAGCTCATGGTCATAACCAAAAAGCTAATGTGATTAGCCACGCGCGTCAAGCACGGACCAGACCGGCCCCGGCAGACCGGGCCGGGGCCGGAGTGCGGATAACCTGTGCCCATGACCCTGCCGACTGCGCCCTTCGGTCGGGTGCTGACCGCGATGGTGACCGCGTTCGCCGAGGACGGGGCCGTCGACCTGGAGGGCACCGCCCGCGTCGCCGAGCACCTGGTCGACCACGGCCATGACGGGCTCGTGGTCTCCGGCACCACCGGCGAGGCGCCGACCACCAGCAACGACGAGGACGCCGCGATCCTGCGTGCCGTCGTCGAGGCGGTCGGCGACCGCGTCCCGGTCGTGGCCGGTGTGGGCACCAACAACACCGCCCACTCCGTGGCACTGGCGGTCCAGGCCGAGCAGGTCGGTGCGCACGGCCTGCTGCTGGTGACCCCCTACTACAGCAAGCCGACCCAGGAGGGGGTGGCCGCGCACTTCGAGGCGGTCGCCGATGCGACCGGCCTGCCGGTGATGCTCTACGACATCCCCGGCCGCACCGGTGTGGCTATCGCCGAGCAGACCTACGCCCGCGTGGCGCGCCACGACCGGATCGTCGCGGTCAAGGACGCGGTCGGGGACCTCGCCCGCGGCGTGCGGGTCATGGAGCAGACCGGGCTGGCCTTCTACTCCGGTGACGACGCGCTCAACCTCGGCTGGCTCACCCACGGCGCCTGCGGCATCGTGTCCGTGGTCGGGCACGCCGCCGGGCCGGCGTACGCCGAGATGGTGGCCGCGCTGGAGCGTGCCGACCTCGACGCCGCGCTGGCCACCTACCGTCGCCTGGCGCCGGTCGTGGAGACGATGATGACCCGGGTCCCGGGCGCTGCGATGGCCAAGGCGGCCATGCAGCTGCTCGGCGTGCTGCCCACCCGGGCGATGAGACTTCCGCTCGTGCCCGCGCCCGACGACCTGGTCGAGCTGTTGCGCGCCGAGCTGGCAACCGCCGGGCTCCTCGAGCCCTCGACCTCCCCGAAAGGCGTTGTATGAGTCACCCGCACCCCGAGCTGTCCGCACCCGGCCCGCTGCCCGAGCGCGGCCTGAGGGTGATCCCGCTCGGCGGCCTCGGTGAGGTCGGACGCAACATGACGGTGTTCGAGTACGCCGGCCGGCTGCTCGTCGTGGACTGCGGGGTGCTCTTCCCCGAGGACCACCACCCGGGCGTCGACCTGATCCTGCCCGACTTCGAGCCGATCCGGGACCGCCTGGACGACATCGACGCCCTCGTGCTGACCCACGGGCACGAGGACCACATCGGCGCGGTGCCCTACCTGCTGCGCGAGCGCGGGACGATCCCGCTGGTGGGCTCCAAGCTGACCCTGGCGCTGGTGTCCTCCAAGCTGCGCGAGCACCGCCTCAAGGAGACGGTGCACCACGAGGTCAAGGAGGGCGACTCGATCTCCTTCGGCCCGTTCGAGCTGGAGTTCGTGGCCGTCAACCACTCCATCCCCGACGCGCTCGCGGTGGCCATCCGCACCGGCGCCGGCACGGTGCTGCACACCGGGGACTTCAAGATGGACCAGCTGCCGCTGGACGGCCGGATCACCGACCTGCGCGCGTTCGCCCGGCTGGGGGAGCAGGGCGTGGACCTGTTCATGGTCGACTCGACCAACGCGGAGATGCCCGGCTTCACCACCAAGGAGAAGGACATCGCGCCGGTGCTCGACGCGGTGTTCCACCAGAGCCGGCAGCGGATCATCGTGGCCTGCTTCGCCTCCCACGTCCACCGGGTCCAGCAGGTGATGGACGCCGCGGTCGCCCACGGGCGCAAGGTCGCCTACGTCGGCCGGTCGATGCTGCGCAACATGGGCGTCGCCCGGGACCTGGGCTACCTGAACGTCCCCCCGAACACCCTGGTCGACGCGAAGGAGCTGGCGGACCTGCCACCGGAGAAGGTGGTGCTGATCTCCACCGGCTCGCAGGGGGAGCCGCTCTCGGCGCTGAGCCGCATCGCGCAGCGCAACCACAACTTCGTGCACATCGAGGAGGGCGACACCGTCGTGCTCGCCTCCTCGCTCATCCCGGGCAACGAGAACGCCGTCTACCGGGTGATCAACGGCCTGTCCCGCTGGGGAGCCAACGTGGTGCACAAGGGCAACGCGCTGGTGCACGTGTCCGGCCACGCCTCGGCCGGGGAGCTCCTCTACTGCTACAACATCGTGCGGCCCAGCAACGTGCTGCCGATCCACGGCGAGATCCGGCACATGCGGGCCAACGCCGACCTGGCCCGGCAGACCGGTGTGCCCGCCGACCAGGTGGTGCTGGCCGAGGACGGCGTGGTCGTCGACCTGGTCGACGGCAAGGCGAGCGTCGTGGGCAAGGTCGACTGCGGCTACGTCTTCGTCGACGGTTCCTCGGTCGGCGACATCACCGAATCCTCGCTCAAGGACCGCCGGATCCTCGGCGAGGAGGGCTTCATCTCCGTGATCGTCGTGGTCGACTCGGTGACCGGCAAGGTGTCCGGCGGCCCCGAGATCCATGCCCGCGGATTCGTCGAGGACGACTCCACCTTCGCCGACGTCAAGCCGCTGATCGTCGAGGCGCTGGACGCCGCCGTGGCCGACGGCGTGGACGACACCTACCAGCTGCAGCAGACCATCCGCCGGGTGACCGGTCGCTGGGTGTCGAACACGCACCGACGCCGTCCGATGATCGTGCCGGTGGTTCTGGAGGCCTGAACCGGCTTCGACGCGGCCCCCGGCGTGTGAAGCACGGGACTGGTGTGACGGTCGCCTAGGCTCGTCACCATGGCGACCCGTACGTCTTCCCCACCGGCGTCGCGAAGCAGCAGCAAGCCCCGCAGCAGCTCGAGCACCCGCTCGCGCAGTGGCCGGAGCACTGCCTCTTCTCGATCCCGGTCGTCCGGCAGCCAGTCCCGACGGACCTCGTCGAGCCGCTCTCCGAAGCGACCGGCCCCACGAGCGGTCCGGAGCGGGACTGGCCCTGTAGCGACCCTGTTCCTGGCCGTGGCCTCCGGCGTGAGCCGGGCCGTGGCGGGGGTGTGGCTCGGCGTCGCCCACGTGCTCGGCGCCGCCGTGCGCAAGGTCGGGCACACCGCACGCGAGCTCGACCCGGAGCACCGCCGCGACGGCGCCGGGCTGTTCCTGATCGGGCTCGCGGTCGTGGTCGCCGCCGCGGTCTGGTGGCAGCTGCCCGGCACGATCGGGCACTTCACCCGCACCGTGGTCGCCGGCTCGGTGGGCCTGGTGGGCTGGTTCGTGCCGTTCCTGCTCGGCTTCATCGCCTGGCGCACGCTGCGCAACCCCGAGAGCAACGGGCCCGCCGGCCGCCAGGTGATCGGCTGGGCGGCGCTGCTGTTCGGCGTGCTCGGGCTGGTCCACATCGCCAACGGGATGCCGGAGCCGCACCAGGGCGACATCGAGCCGCTCCAGCAGGCCGGGGGGGCGCTGGGCTTCGTGATCGCCTCGCTGCTGACCGACCTGCTCCGCAGCACGCTGGTGGTCGTCCCGCTGCTCGTGCTGCTCGCCGTCTTCGGCGTACTCGTGATCACCGCGACGCCCGTCTACCAGATCCCCGAGCGGCTGGCGTTGCTCCGCGACACCCTGATGGGCCGCCGACCCGTCGCGGATGCCGAGGAGGCCGGGGCCGAGCAGACCCAGCCACTCAAGCGCAGCCGTCCGCGCCGACGGGTCGGCGCGATGAGCGGCGAGGACGAGGTCCCCGAGGGGGACCGACCCTACGACAGTCCGGTGCTCGAGGGGCGCGCGCTGAGCAAGCGCAAGAAGAAGGGCGACGCCGCCACGGAACCTGCGTCCGGGCCTGCCGGGGACGCCGGCGCAGGGACCGCCGACAAGGCCGACCGAGCCGACTTGGAGCCGCCGCAGCACGCGCCGCTGCCGGCCCGCGTCGAGCAGCTCGCCCTGTCCGGGGACGTCACCTACACGCTGCCCGCCGGCGACCTGCTCAAGCCGGGCAGCCCGCACAAGGCCCGCTCGAAGGCCTCCGACACGGTGGTCGAGCGGCTCACCGAGGTCCTCGACCAGTTCGACATCGACGCCCAGGTCACCGGCTACACCCGCGGGCCGACGGTCACCCGCTACGAGGTCGAGCTCGGCCCGGCGGTGAAGGTGGAGAAGGTCACCGCGCTGGGCAAGAACATCGCCTACGCGGTCGCCTCGGCCGACGTGCGGATCCTCTCGCCGATCCCGGGCAAGTCCGCGATCGGCATCGAGATCCCGAACACCGACAAGGAGATCGTCTCTCTCGGCGACGTGCTGCGCAGCCCCGCGGCACGCAACGACCACCACCCGATGATCGTGGGCCTCGGCAAGGACGTCGAGGGCGGCTTCGTGGTGGCCAACATGGCCAAGATGCCGCACCTGCTGGTCGCCGGCGCCACCGGCTCCGGCAAGTCGAGCTTCGTGAACTCGATGATCTCCTCGATCCTGATGCGCTCCACGCCGGACGAGGTCCGGATGATCCTGGTCGACCCCAAACGGGTCGAGCTGAATGTCTACGAGGGCGTGCCGCACCTGATCACGCCGATCATCACCAGCCCGAAGAAGGCCGCCGAGGCGCTGCAGTGGGTCGTGCGCGAGATGGACATGCGCTACGACGACCTCGCCGCCTTCGGGTTCCGGCACGTCGACGACTTCAACAAGGCGGTACGGGCCGGCAAGGTCCAGCCACCGGCGGGCAGTGAACGGGTGCTCGCGCCGTACCCGTACCTGCTCGTGGTCGTCGACGAGCTCGCCGACCTGATGATGGTCGCGCCGCGCGACGTGGAGGACGCCGTCGTCCGGATCACCCAGCTGGCGCGCGCCGCCGGCATCCACCTGATCCTGGCCACCCAGCGACCGTCGGTCGACGTGGTCACGGGCCTGATCAAGGCCAACGTGCCCTCGCGGCTGGCCTTCTCCACCAGCTCGCTGGCCGACAGCCGGGTGATCCTGGACCAGCCGGGCGCGGAGAAGCTGGTCGGCCAGGGTGACGGGCTGTTCCTGCCGATGGGCGCCGGGAAGCCGGTCCGCGTGCAGGGCGCCTGGGTGACCGAGCCGGAGATCCACCAGGTGGTCGCGCACTGCAAGGAGCAGCTGACGCCGACCTACCGCGAGGACGTCACCGCCCCGCAGCAGTCCAAGCGCGAGCTCGACGACGACATCGGTGACGATCTGGACCTGGTGGTCCAGGCCGTCGAGCTGGTCGTGTCCACCCAGTTCGGGTCCACCTCGATGCTGCAGCGCAAGCTGCGCGTCGGCTTCGCCAAGGCGGGGCGGCTGATGGACATCCTGGAGAGCCGCGGCGTCGTCGGGCCCAGCGAAGGGTCCAAGGCACGCGACGTCCTGATCAAGCCCGACGACCTCGACGACGTCATCGCCACCTTGCAGGGCGAGCAGTGAAGGGGGAGCAGTGAGCGCGATGCCGAACGAGCCCCGCCGCGGGCCGCAGCCACCGGTGACCGAGCCGGGGCAGCACGACGAGTCCAGTGTCCACGAGCACGCCCCCGAGCAGGGTGCTGAGCAGACCGCCGGGCAGACGCAGGTCGCAGGCACCCCGGTGGTGGTACGCCGCCGCGCCGGCCTGGCTGCCTTGGTCGGCGGTGCCGCGTCGGCGGTAGCGATCGCCTACCTGTGGCGGGCGGCGCAGACGATGGCTCCGCTGGACTGGGCGCTGTGCCTGGTGATGGCCGGAATCGCCTCGGTGTACCTGGCCGCCCTGGTGGACGCGCGGACCCCGCTGCTGGTCGCCGACGACCTGGGAGTCCGGATCCGCTTCGGTCACGAGTGGCGCGGGCTGCCCTGGGAGGCGGTCGCCGAGGTGACGGTGCGCCCGCGCCGCGGCCTGCTCCGCGACGGTCGCATCGGCTTCGCCCCGCACAACCCCGCACGCGCGCTCGACGGTCTCGATGCACGAGGGAGGCGCCACGCCCGTGCCAACCAGCGGCTGCTGGGGACGGCGCTGGCCGTCCCGGTGGGGCTGAGCACCCGGGTGCGGGCCGAGGAGGGCCTTGGGCTGACCGAGGCGCTGGCCCGCCTGGTCGGGCCCACCACCGTGGTCACCGGTCCTCCGGCGCCGGTCGTCACCTCTGCGGAGCCGGCCGAAGACGGCGCGGTCGACAGGGCAGCCGACGGGGCAGCCGAGGCTGGCCCGGTCCAGCAGCCGGGCGACGCGGCACTGCCCACGCCGGGACTCGGCCGCGAGACGGACCGCGCGGAAGACCGGCCGGAGGAGCAGCGCGACGCTGACGTCGCGCTGGAGGACCGCCAGGTCGACGAGACCCAGCCACGGCTGTTGCGGCACAGCGTGCTCGGTGGCATCGGCACCATCGTGTCCCGGGTCGGCAAGGGGCGCCAGCACGACGTGGACTCGACCGAGCCGGTCCCCACCGACCCCACCGACCCTGCCAACGTCGCCGAGCCGACCGAGCCCGCTGGCCGCGCCGACGTCGCCGAGCCGGCCGAACCGGCCGCGGCACGCTCGATCCGCACCGCCACCCGCGCCGACGTCGTGCGCGAAGCCGCGAAGCAGCCGGTCGTCAGCGAAGCCCGCGGGCTGCACCGTCCCGGCCGGGTCGACCTGGTCTTCGAGGCTCCGACGGCCGCGGGTCGGGTGCGACCGATCTCCACCCTGGGAGAGGCGGTCGAGCCGCTGGTGATCGACGACTTCGTCACCGAGCCGGCCTACGACCCCGTGGTCGGCCCGGAGCTGGCGGCCGCGCGCACCCGGCTGGGCCTCTCGGTCGACGAGCTGTCGGAGCGCACCCGGATCCGCCCGCACGTGATCGAGTCGATCGAGGTCGACGACTTCGCCCCGTGCGGCGGCGACTTCTACGCGCGCGGTCACCTGCGCACGCTGGCGCGCGTGCTCGGCAAGGACCCCGCGCCGCTGCTCGCCGCCTTCGAGGAGCGGTACGCCGCCGCCCCGGTCAGCGCTCGCCGCGTGTTCGAGGCGGAGCTCGCCACCGGCGCGGCGGGAGGACTGCGCAGCACGATCGGTGGGCCCAGCTGGGGGCTGCTGGTCGGCGTCGTGGTCTGCCTGGCACTGGTGTGGGGCGTGGTGCGGCTGTTCTCCGCCGACACGACGGGGACCGTGCCGGCGCCCGGCTCGGCGCTCAGCGGCGCGGTCGCACCGGTCCAGCCGCAGCAGCCGGGGCAGTCGGAGCAGTCGGGGCAGTCGGAGGCCCTCGAGGCGTTGCCGCTCCGCCTGGAGGCGTCCGACGATTCCCGGGTCGTGGTGCGCGACGGCAGCGGCGAGGTGGTCTACCGGGGTCGGCTCGGAGCGGGCCAGCATCGGCGGCTCGAGGCGGTCCCTCCCGTGCGCG
>DASSVD010000041.1:0-16860 GCA_035706365.1 Nocardioidaceae bacterium | reverse complement strand
GACGATCGACGCCCCGCCTGTGGCCCCCCGGCCCGGTCGAGCGGCTGGTGTGGCCCCGCTTCAGGCGTACGCCGCCGTCAGCGGACCACGATCTTGCGGTACATCCCCATGAACGCGTGCGGCATGCCGCCCATGTCCGCGTCCGGCCAGAAGCAGATCAGCACGTGACGCCCCTTGCTGAGCTGGTACTTCTGCGTCATCTGCTCACCCGGGCTGACCACGCCGGTGTCGACCTCGGGGGCGCTGAAGTCCAGCGGCGGCGGGCCCTCGTTGCCCTTCTTGGCCTGCCGGATCCACGTGCGCACGTCCTTCATCGTCTTGCCGTCGGCGAGCTTGGAGATGATCACGAAGTGGTTGTCGGTGGAGTCGTTGCGGAAGGTGAGGCGGCCGTTGGCCGGGATGCTGCGGGGGCGCTTGCCCCAGTCGACGGCGTTGATCGCCCGCACCACGGAGCCGCGCTTGAACGAGCCGGCGATCTCCCGGCCGCCGACGCGGACGGTGAGCACGTCGTTGGCCCGGCTGCGGCGGGCGTTGGTGTCCAGCGCCCAGTAGGTGCCCGGCTCCAGGTCGAGCCACATCACGCCGGGGTTCCCCTTGCGGGAGGGCACGCCCCCGATCAGGGTGATGTTGCGCTCGAACCGCTTGAGGGCGCGGACCTTGCCGGCGTTGAGGCCGCGGTTGACGTCACGCACCGCCTCGCGCTTGGTGTAGCCCGGCTTGGCGGTGGCGAGCTGGAAGCCGGCGCTGCGTGCGGAGCGGACCACGAACTTGTGGGCGCCGGGACGCAGGTGCTTGGGCATGGTGATGCTGTGGTCGCGTGCCACGTGCACGCGGGTGAGGCGCGGCGCGGCGGCGGACACGCCGGCTTCCGTGGCCGAAGCCGCGGACGACGTGGTGGCTGTCAGCGCACCGGTCGCCACGAGGGCGAGCGATGTGGAGACGAGAGCCATGCGTCGAAGTGGTGACATGGAGACTCCCCTGGAATCATGACCGCGCTCCCGGGCGGGAGGCGCACCTGCGCACGCTAGGACCAGTGCGGCCCGCTCGGGCAGCCCCAAGCCGGCAAAACCACCCGGCCTGGTCACCGGGCGAGCCCCGGTGGGTCGTACAAATCGGGCGGGGGTAGTCCGTTCGGGCTGCCCCGTCCGGGTTGTCCCGGTCTGCCGCGGCGCCGCCGCTGAGTACGCCGCTCGTGCCGCCGGCGGCCCCCGGGATTATGCCGAGGGCTCAAAGATCGGTACGTTATGAGCCACTGAGGCCGGTGTGTCGCCGGTCACAGCAGCCCGCATCGGCCCGCACGACCCGCGACGCAACACCCCCGCGACGTTGGTCGCGCGGCCGTGAGCTCCCAGGCGGCGACGGAGACCCCGTCGGCCGACACCGACCAAGGAGTGCACGTTGAACGACAGAGCAACCCCGGTCCATGCTGCCGGCACCGACGAGGTGTTCGGCCAGTCGCACGCCACGCTCGACGAGCTGGCCGCCCCGAACCTCGTCCAGCTGCTGACGCCCGAGGGTGAGCGGCTGGAGCACCCCGAGTTCAGCTTCGACGTCGGCGGGGCCGACGAGGCCGAGGTGATCCGGGGCTTCTACCGCGACATGGTCCTCACCCGGCGCATCGACACCGAGGCCACCGCCCTGCAGCGGCACGGCGAGCTGGGCATCTGGGCCCAGCTGCTCGGCCAGGAGGCGGCGCAGATCGGCTCCGGCCGCGCGCTCGCCCCGCAGGACTTCGTCTTCCCGACCTACCGCGAGCACGGCGTCGCCTACGCCCGCGACATCGACCCGCTGCGGCTGCTCGGCCTCTTCCGCGGCGTCGACCAGGGCGGCTGGGACCCGCACGACAACAACTTCGGCCTCTACACGATCGTGATCGGCGCGCAGACGCTGCACGCGGTCGGCTACGGCATGGGCATGCAGCGCGACGGCGTGGTCGGCACCGGCGACCCGGAGCGCGACGCAGCCGTCGTCGCCTACTTCGGGGACGGCGCCAGCAGCCAGGGCGACGTCAACGAGTCGTTCATCTACGCCTCGGTCTACAACGCGCCGGTGGTGTTCTTCTGCCAGAACAACCAGTGGGCCATCTCCGAGCCGATCGAGCGCCAGACGCGGATCCCGCTCTACCAGCGGGCACTCGGCTTCGGCTTCCCCGGCGTCCGCGTCGACGGCAACGACGTGCTCGCCTGCTACGCCGTCACCCAGGCCGCCCTGCAGCGCGCCCGGGAGGGCTCGGGCCCCACGTTCGTGGAGGCCTACACCTACCGGATGGGCGCCCACACCACCACCGACGACCCGACCCGTTACCGGCTCTCCTCGGACGTCGAGAACTGGAAGCTCAAGGACCCGATCGCCCGGGTCAAGGTCTACCTGACCCGCAACGGCCTGGCCGACGGCGACTTCTTCGAGTCCGTCGACGCGGAGGCCGAGAAGCTGGGCGAGCACCTGCGCGAGGGGTGCAAGGCCCTCCCCGAGCCGAGCCCGCTGAGCGTCTTCGACCAGGTGTACGCCGAGCAGACCGAGGAGCTCGCGACCCAGAAGGCCGGCTACGCGGCGTACCTCGACTCCTTCGAGCCCACGACGGGAGCGCACCGATGAGCACCACCTCCACCGGCTCCAGCAAGATCACCCTCGCCAAGGGCCTCAACGCGGGCCTGCGCAAGGCGATGGAGGACGACCCCAAGGTCGTCATCATGGGCGAGGACGTCGGCAAGCTCGGCGGAGTCTTCCGGATCACCGACGGGCTGCAGAAGGACTTCGGCGAGGACCGGGTGATCGACACCCCGCTCGCCGAGTCCGGCATCCTGGGCACCGCCGTGGGTCTGGCGATGCGCGGCTACCGGCCCGTGTGCGAGATCCAGTTCGACGGGTTCGTCTACCCGGCCTACGACCAGATCGTCAGCCAGGTCGCGAAGATCCACTTCCGCAGCCAGGGCAAGGTGCCGATGCCGATCGTCATCCGCATCCCCTTCGGCGGCGGCATCGGCGCGGTCGAGCACCACAGCGAGAGCCCGGAGGCGCAGTTCGCGCACACCCCGGGGCTGAAGGTGGTCGCCTGCTCCAATCCGGTCGACGGCTACTGGATGATCCAGCAGGCGATCCGCTGCGACGACCCGGTGGTGTTCCTCGAGCCGAAGCGGCAGTACCACGCCGACAAGGCCGAGCTCGATCCCGCCGTCGCGCCGGACCCGCTGTTCACCTCCCGCGTCGTGCGCGAGGGCAGCGACCTGACCCTGCTCGCCTACGGGCCGATGGTGAAGACCTGCCTGCAGAGCGCGGAGGCCGCCGCCGGAGAGGGCAAGAGCATCGAGGTCATCGACCTGCGCACGCTGTCTCCGCTGGACATGACGCCGGTGTACGCCTCGGTCCGCAAGACCGGGCGCGCCGTGGTGGCCCACGAGGCGCACGTGAACCTCGGTCTCGGCTCGGAGGTCGCCTCCCGGATCACCGAGGAGTGCTTCTACTCCCTCGAGGCGCCGGTGCTGCGGGTCGGCGGGTTCGACACGCCCTACCCGCCGAGCCGGATCGAGGAGGAGTGGTTGCCCGATCTCGACCGCGTCCTCGACGCCGTCGACCGCTCGCTGGCCTACTGATGCAGCCCGGCTGGTCGACACCCTCCGGCCGGACGAGCCCTTCGACGGAGCTCAGGAACCGCCTGCCGAGACCCCTGCAAGGAGAAGTTCTGTGAACGAGTTCAAGCTGCCCGACGTCGGCGAGGGGCTCACCGAGGCCGAGATCGTCAGCTGGAAGGTCAAGGCGGGCGACGTCGTCAAGGTCAACGACGTGATCGTCGAGATCGAGACCGCCAAGTCGCTGGTCGAGCTGCCCTCGCCCTTCGCCGGCACCATCCAGGAGCTGCTCGTCCCCGAGGGCGAGACGGTGGCGGTCGGTACGCCGATCATCCGGATCGGCGACGGCGCTCCCGCGGCCGACTCCGCACCGGCTGCGCCCGCCGGTGACTCGGCGGAGCCGGCCACCGAGATCGACCTGTCCAACCCGGCCGCGACCGGCGGCGGGGAGAACCAGACCCTGGTCGGCTACGGCCCGCGCGAGGGAGCCGGCAAGCGTCGCGCCCGCAAGAGCTCCGGCGTTCCGGCCCCGGCAGCCTCGCGTGCCACCCGGGACGAGGTGCAGGGCGCCTTCGCCCCGGGCGGTGCCCGACCCGTCGACGTACCGGAGCCCGACGAGCCGGCCGTCCCGGCGAGCAGCCCGGCCTCGACCGCGGGCCAGCAGGCGCCGGTCACCGTGCTCGCCAAGCCGCCGGTGCGCAAGCTGGCCAAGGACCTCGGCATCGACCTGCGCGAGGTCACCGCGACCGGTCCGCACGGCACGATCACCCGCGCCGACGTCGAGGCGCACGGCACGGGCGGCGCGGCGGCCTCCGGCGCGGCGGAGGGGTCCGCCGGCCCCGCGATGCCGGGCCAGTACGCCGACCTCGGCCGCACCGGGGTCGCGCCGATGGGCGGCGCCCGGGAGAGCCGCGAGCCGATCAAGGGCGTGCGCAAGATGATGGCCCAGGCGATGGTGGACTCGGCGTTCAGCGCCCCGCACGTCACCGAGTGGGTCACCGTCGACGTCACGAAGACGATGAAGTACGTCGACAAGCTCAAGTCCGAGCGTGCCTTCGCCGACGTGAAGGTCTCGCCGCTGCTGGTGGTGGCCAAGGCGGTGTGCCTGGCGATGCGGCGTACGCCGGAGCTCAACGCGACCTGGGACGAGGCGGCCCAGGAGGTCGTCTACAAGGGCTACGTGAACCTCGGCATCGCGGCGGCCACGCCGCGCGGCCTGGTGGTGCCTAACGTCAAGGACGCCGACGCGATGGCGCTGCCCGAGCTGGGAGCGGCGATCAACGACCTCACCCGCACCGCCCGCGACGGCAAGACCCAGCCGGCGGAGATGAGCGGGGGCACGTTCACGATCACGAACGTGGGTGTCTTCGGGGTGGACGCCGGGACGCCGATCATCAACCCCGGCGAGTCGGCGATCCTGTGCTTCGGTGCGGTCCGCAAGCAGCCGTGGGTGCGCACCAAGAACGGCAGGGACAAGGTGTCCATCCGCTCGGTGACCACGCTGGCGCTGTCCTTCGACCACCGGCTGATCGACGGGGAGAAGGGTTCGCGGTTCCTCGCCGACGTCGCCCGGATCCTGGAGGACCCGGCCAGCGCGCTGATGTTCTGACTCGCGGCTGAGTGCCACGGCGCCGCCCCGAGCCACGCAGCCGGGGCGGCGCCGTGGCACTCCTATGCTGGGGGCCAGCATGGTCACCTCCTTCGCCCCCGAGCCGGGCACCGACGCCGCCCGGGCCTACGACTTCGCCAAGTGGGCGATCCTGAACGGCGTCTACGCCAGCGGCGAGCTGATCACCGAGACCGGCCTGGCCGGCGAGATCGGGGTCGCCCACGTCGCCGTGCGTGAAGCGCTGGTGCGTCTCGAGGTGGAGGGGCTGGTCCGAACGCGCTCGGGGTCGGGCGTGCTGGTCAACACGTTCAGCCCCGACGAGATAGACGACGTCCTCGACGCCCGGGTGATGGTGGAGAACTACACGGCCCGACGCTCCTTCGCCCACCGCGAGGGCCTGCTGCCGCGGCTGCGGGAGGCGCACGAGGAGATGGCGCGCCGGCGTACCGAGCGCGACACCGCCGGGTTCACCGCGGCGGACCGGCTCTTCCACGAGCTGATCGTCGACGCGGCCGGCAACCGGATCCTGTCCGAGCACTACCGGGCGCTGCGCGAGCGGCAGACCCTGTTCACCTCCACGGTGATGCGCGGCCGGCAGGACCGGATGGCCGACGCGCTGGCCGAGCACCAGCGGATCCTCGACGTGCTGGCAGGCGACGACGTGGACGCGTTCTGCGCGGTGGTCAACGCCCACCTGCAGTGGTCGATCGAGCTGGCCCGGGCGTCCCGTGGGTGACCCGGGCGCCGAGCCGGCCGGGCAGGCGGCCGGCTCCGCGAACCCTGAACCCGGGCGTGGCGGCAAGCGGGCCTACCTGGTCTGGCTGACCGCGCTCGCGGTCTACTTCCTGGCCGTCTTCCACCGCTCCTCACTGGGCGTGGCCGGCATCGCCGCGACCGAGCGGTTCGGCATCTCCGCCTCCGAGCTGTCCACGTTCACGATGCTGCAGCTGCTGGTCTACGCCGGCATGCAGATCCCGGTCGGCGTGCTGCTGGACCGCTACGGCCCGCAGCGACTGCTGCTGACCGGTGCGCTGGTGATGACGGCGGGACAGTTCGGCTTCGCGCTGACCGGCAGCTTCGCCGGCGCGCTGCTCGCGCGGGTGTGCGTGGGGCTGGGCGACGCGATGGTGTTCATCAGCGTGCTGCGGATCGTCGCCGCGTGGTTCCCGCCGATGCGCAATCCGGTGCTCACCCAGTTCACCGGGCTGATCGGGCAGTGCGGTGCGCTGGTCGCCGCGATCCCGCTGGCGCGGGCACTCAGCACGTTCGGCTGGACCACCACGTTCCTGGTCAGCGCCTCGGTCGGACTGGTGCTCGGGCTGCTGGTCGCACTGATCGTGCGGGACGTGCCGCCCGGTGCGCCGCCGATCCGGCAGCGCAAGGACGTGCGCACCGTCGGCCGCGACCTGTGGCTGTCCTGGCGCGACCCGGGCACCCGGCTCGGCCTGTGGACCCACTTCACCGCGCAGTTCGGCGCGAACGTGCTCGGCCTGCTGTGGGGCTATCCCTTCTTCCTGCACGGCGAGCACACCGGTCGCGTGGCGGCCGGCTCGCTGCTCTCGCTGCTGGTGGTCACGATGATGGTCGGCGGTCCGATCGTCGGCGGCTACATCGCCCGCAACCCCTGGCACCGCTCGACGATCGTGCTCGGCATCGTCGGCGGCATCGTGGTCTGCTGGGCCGTCGTGCTGCTGTGGCCCGGCGACGCACCGGTGTGGATGCTCGCGGTGATGGTGATCGCGACCGGGCTGGGCGGGCCCGGCTCGATGGTCGGCTTCGACCTCGCCCGGACCTTCGCGCCGCCGTCGCGGCTGGGATCGGCGACCGGCATCGTCAACATCGGCGGCTTCGTCGCGTCGCTGACGGTGATCCTCGCCGTCGGCGTACTCCTGGACGTGTTCACTCCGGGGGCCTCGACCGACTACGACGCCGGTGCCTACAAGGCGGCGATGGCGGTGCAGTTCGTGCCGTGGCTGCTCGGCGGCACGATGATCTACCGCTACCGCCGGCGCGCCCGCGCACACCTGGCCACCAGCCAGCCGGAGACCTACCGGTGGATGCGGCGCCTGGACTAGTCGTCGGTCGCGGTCGTCGGCGCTACCCGCGCTACCCGCGGTGGGCGCGGGCCGGCGAGCGGCGGTGGTTCAGCCAGCGGTCGAAGAACGCGCTCAGCTCCTCACCGGTGCGCCGCTCCCACCAGCGCTCCAGGCTGGCGCGGGACTGGTTGGTGTCGTGGTGGGTGCGGATCCAGCCGCGGACCAGGTCGTCGAACTGTGCGGTGCCGACCTGCTTGCGCAGCCGGTCCCACATCAGGGCGGTGCAGTAGTAGACGTTGATCGCGCCGAACTCGTGGTGGCGGTAGCGCCCGGGCGGGCCGTAGATGTCGCGCCACAGCTGGTCGTCGCGCTTCCACTGCCGCTGCCAGTGCCGCCACGTGGTCCAGCCCTGCGCGACCGCCCAGCGGGTGTCCTGGTAGGTGGCCATCCCCTCGTTCATCCACACGTCGCGCCAGTCGCGCGGGGTGACGGTGTCGCCGTACCACTGGTGGGCCAGCTCGTGCACCACGGTCCGGCGCACGTCGCGCGTGCCGTAGCGGTAGTTCCCGGCGCCGAAGGTGACCAGGGTCTGGGTCTCCATCGCGGAGGACGAGCCGGGGGTGACCAGGACTCCGGCGCGCTCGAACGGGTAGCGGCCGAGCCGCTTCTCCAGCCAGCGCAGTGCCTGCGGGGTGGTGCGCAGCGCACGCAGCAGGCCCGGCCGGCTCCGCGGCACCCAGTAGGTCAGCGGCAGCCCGTGAGGTCCGGTCTGCGTGGCGCGGCGGTAGGGGCCCACGGCCAGGGTGACCAGGTACGACGCCATCGGGTGCGCGCTGTGCCACCGGGTGACGGTGCGGCCCTCGCTTCGGGTCCGCGACACCAGTCGGCCGTTGGAGACCCCCACCCAGGCGCCGGGGACGCTGACGCGCACGTCGTAGAGCGCCTTGTCCGACGGCTGGTCGTGAACGGGGTACCACGTGTAGGCGCCGAACGGCTCCTGCATCGTCCAGAGCTGGCCGGCCTTGGTGACCCGCATGCCGACGTGGGCGATGTCGGGCCGGCTGGCGGGCCCGCGCACCGGCTTCGGGGTGCCGGCGTAGACGACCCGCAGCGTGTGCCGCGAGCCCTTGCGGACGTGCTCGCGCACGACCAGGTTCTTGCCCGGGTGGGCGTGGGCGGCGCGGTGGCCGTCGAGGCGGACGTTGCGCACCCGCATCGGGTGGGCGAGGTCGAGGGTGAACCGGTCGGCCGTGCGGGTCGCGCGGAACCGGATCACCGCCACGCCGCGAAGGGTGCGGCTCTTGCGGCGCCAGTCCAGGTCGAGCTTGTAGTGCAGCGCGTCCACGCGGGGGTCGCCCTTGGCGGGGTAGTAGCTGTCCTCGACGGGGTGCGACCGGCCGGCGGCGTACGAGGGGGCGGCGGCTCCCTGCGCGGAGTCGGCGACCGCCGGGGCGGACCCGCCGGCCAGCGGCAGCGCGAGCGCCACGGCGACGGCGGACGCGACCGCGGAGGCGAGCATGGGGCGACGGGGCACGAGAACTCCTCCGGTCCTCCGGTGACTCCCCGAGCGGTCCGGGGAACGGTCCCGGGCAGTCTACGGGCGGCGGTCGGCGATCCGCTTGGCCTTGCCCAGCGAGCGCTCGAGGGCGTGCGGGTCGAGCACCTCGACGCCGACGGTGACCCCGACGTGGCTCTTCACGTGGTGGGCGAGCAGTCGGGCCAGCTCGGGGCGACGGTCGCCGGCCAGGGACTCGTGCGCCTCGACCTGGACGGTGAGCTCGTCGAGGTGGCCGGGGCGGGTCAGCACGCACAGGTAGTGCGGGGTCAGCCCCTCGATCTTGAGGATCTGTTCCTCGATCTGGGTGGGGAACACGTTCACGCCGCGCACGATCATCATGTCGTCGGTGCGGCCGGTCACCTTCTGCATCCGGCGGAACGCCGGGAACGCGGTGCCGGGCAGCAGCCGGGTGAGGTCCCGGGTGCGGTAGCGGACCACCGGCATCGCCTGCTTGGTGAGGCTGGTGAAGACCAGCTCGCCCTCCTCGCCGTCGGGCAGCACCTCCAGGGTCACCGGGTCGACCACCTCGGGGTAGAAGTGGTCCTCCCACACGTGCAGCCCGTCCTTGGTCGCCGCGGCCTCCTGGGACACGCCGGGGCCCATCACCTCGGAGAGCCCGTAGATGTCGACCGCGTCGATCCCCGCGCGCTCCTCCACCTCGCGGCGCATCTGGTCGGTCCACGGCTCGGCGCCGAAGATGCCGATCTCCAGCGACGTGCTGCGCGGGTCGACCGACTGGGCCTCCATCTCGTCGAGGATCGCCAGGAAGTACGACGGGGTCACCATGATGATCCGCGGCTCGAAGTCCACGATCAGCTGCACCTGACGCTCGGTCATGCCGCCGCTGACCGGGACCACGGTGCAGCCGAGCCGCTCGGCGCCGTAGTGCGCGCCGAGGCCGCCGGTGAACAGGCCGTAGCCGTAGGCCACGTGCACCAGGTCGCCGGGCCGGCCGCCCGCGGCGTGGATGGAGCGGGCCATCACCTCCGCCCAGGTGTCGAGGTCCTGCGCGGTGTAGCCGACCACGGTCGGCTTGCCGGTGGTGCCGCTCGAGGCGTGGATCCGGGAGACCTCGCCGCGCGGCACGGCGAACATCCCGAACGGGTAGTTGGCGCGCAGGTCGGCCTTGGTGGTGAACGGGAACCGTGCCAGGTCGGCCGGCTCGCGCAGGTCGTCGGGGTGCACGCCGTGCTCGTCGAACGCCCGTCGGTAGTGCGGCACGTGCGCGTACGCGTGCTGCAGGGTGTCCCGCAGCCGCTCGGTCTGCAGCGCCCGCAGCGCCGGCTGGTCGAGCCTGTCGAGACCCGGACCGGTCGAGCTGCCTCCCGACCCCGTCGAAGGACCCATCACTCCTCCTCGAACAACGTGCCGCGGATCTCCTTGCTGTGGCCCACGAACTCCGCGACCACCGTGTCGTCACCGGTGCGCCGGACCGCCACGTCGTAGATGCCGTCGCGTCCCTCCCGCTCCCGCTCGACCGCCTCGGCGACCAGGACGTCACCAAGCCGCGTCGGGGCCAGGAAGCGCACCTCGCAGACCTGGGCGACGGTGCTGCGGTTGTAGGAGTTGCACGCGAAGGCGAACGCCGAGTCGGCCAGCGTGAAGGTGAAGCCGCCGTGGCCGATGGCGTGCCCGTTGACCATGTCCTCGCGCACGGTCATCTGCACGCGGGCGCGGCCGGGGGTGACCTCGAGCAAGCGCATGCCCAGACCCTGGCTGGCGCGGTCGCCCGCCCACATCGCCTCCGCCGCGCGGCGGGCCCGCTCGTGCGGGGTGAGCGTCTGTCCCTGGGTCATCACAGCTCCTTGGTCATCAAGGAGACAAGGTGCGTGTCGTCGCCGAGCCGGCCGACCTCGGCGTACCCCCGCCCCGCGTGGAACGCGAGCGAGGCGTCGTTGCGCGGCACCAGGTTCACCTCCAGGGCGAGGCGTTCGCATGGCACGGCGGTGGCCTCGACGTCGGCGTACACGAAGCCGCCGAGCCCGCGGCGCCGGAAGTGCGGCTCGAGCACGATTCGGTCCAGGTAGTAGAACCGGCCGCCGTAGCGGTCGTGGAACCAGCGGTAGTTCTCCGAGTCGTACGCCGAGCCGGGGCCGAACGTGACCACGAAGCCCGCGAAGGCGCCGTCGACCTCGAGGACGTCGAAGCGATCGGCCCACCCTCCGAGCTGGTGCAGCCGCTCCTCGTCCATCGGCGCGAGGGCCTCGACGTTGTGCTCGTTGAGCCGCAGCACGTCGGCGTGGTCGGTGGGCGCGAGCGGGCGCAGCCGCACGCCGTCGGGGCCGGGGGACCCCGGGTCGAGGGGGGACATGGGGCCACCCTGCCACGGGATGGCCGCTCCCGTCAGCGTGTGACACACTGGCCGCAGTTCTGCAGGCGAGTGTCATACGGGCCGGTGCGGACCCGGGTGAGGACCACGATGAGCACGACCAGCGGCCAGACCGCGCAGCGCTACCTCGACCAGCACCGCGAGCGTCTGGACGGTGCGCTGCACGCGATCCACACGCGGGAGTACTACGCGGCGTTCGACGAGTCGCCCTCGCCGCGGGTCTACGGCGAGACCGCGGCTGCGGAGGGGAAGGCGGTCTTCGAGTCGCTGCTGGGCACACGGTTCGACCTCGCCACGCCGGGCGCCTCGGGCACGGTGGCGACCGAGAAGTCGCCGTTCGGGCTACCGCTGGACGTGACCTACCCGCGGATGAGCGCCGAGGGCGTGCCGGAGCTGGTCGAGGCCGCCCAGCGCGGGATGAAGGCGTTCCGCGACGCGGGCGTCGAGGCGCGGGTCGGGGTGTGCCTGGAGATCCTGCACCGGCTGCACGGGCGGATCTTCGAGCTGGCCAACGCGGTGCAGCACACCTCCGGCCAGGCGTTCGTGATGGCGTTCCAGGCCGGCGGTGCCCACGCGCTGGACCGGGCATTGGAGTCGGTGGCCTACGCCTACGACGAGATGACCCGGGTGCCCCGGACCGCGGTGTGGGAGAAGCCGGGCAAGCGCGCACCGCTGCGGATGGAGAAGACCTTCACACCGGTGCCGCGTGGGGTCGCGCTGGTGATCGGGTGCAACACCTTCCCGACCTGGAACTCCTGGCCGGGGCTCTTCGCGTCGCTGGCCTGCGGCAACCCGGTCGTGGTCAAGCCGCACCCGGGCGCCGTGCTGCCGCTGGCGATCACCGTGCAGACCGCCCGCGCCGTGCTGAGCGACGCCGGCTTCGACCCCGACCTGGTCACCCTGGCCGCGGAGGACCCGGCCGAGGGGCTGGCCAAGACACTGGCCACCCGCCCGGAGGTGAAGCTGGTCGACTTCACCGGGTCCAACGCGTTCGGCGACTGGCTCGAGACCCACGCGACCCAGGCCACCGTGTTCACCGAGAAGGCCGGGGTGAACACCGTCGTGATCGATTCCACCGACACCTTCGCCGGCCTGTGCCAGAACCTGGCGTTCTCGTTCTCCCTCTACACCGGGCAGATGTGCACCGCGCCGCAGAATGTGTACCTGCCCGCCGACGGCATCGACACCGACGAGGGGCGCAAGTCCGTGGCCGAGGTGGCTGCGGGCATCGGCGCGGCCCTCGACAGGTTGCTCGGTGACGACGCCAAGGCGGTCGAGCTGCTCGGCGGCGTGGTCAACGACGGGGTGCTCGAGCGGCTCGCGCAGGCCGGGTCCCGAGGGGAGGTCCTGGTCGAGTCGCGGGTGGTGCGGCACCCGGCGTACGACGGCGCGGTGGTGCGCACGCCGACCCTGATCGGCCTGTCCGCGCAGGACGGCGACGTCTACGAGTCGGAGTGCTTCGGGCCGGTGGCGTACCTGATCTCGACCGGCGGCACGGAGGAGTCGATCGACCTGTTCCGCAGCACGGTGCGCGAGCACGGCGCGATGACCGCGTCGGTGTACAGCACCCGCGACGACGTGGTGGAGGCGATGCGCGACGCGGCGCTCGACGCCGGCGTGGCGCTGTCGGAGAACCTCACCGGGCAGGTGTTCGTGAACCAGTCCGCGGCGTACTCCGACTTCCACGGCACCGGGGCCAACCCCGCCGCCAACGCCTCCTACACGGACACCGCCTACGTGGCCAGCCGGTTCCGCTGGGTCCAGTCCCGCCGCCACCTCGACCCGTCGTGAATGTTCGCTCCCAACCCGCCGACCCGTCGTGAATGTTTCTATGGAGGGCGCCGACCCGTCGTGAATGTCCCGACCGGGGCGCCGACCCGTCGTGAATGTCCCGACCGGGCCCGCCGACCCGTCGTGAATGTTCCTGTGGAGGGCGCCGACCCGTCGTGAATGACCCGGGCCGGTGGCATCAGCCGCCGGCCGCGCGCGCTCGCGCGGCGAGGATGCCCTCGTGGAGTAGCTCCTCGACGTCGCGCCGAGGGCCGTACACGTTGTCGCGTCGGACCACCAAGATCGTCCAGCCCCGCCGCTCGAGCCAGGCGCGGCGCTCGCGGTCATGCGCGACGTCGGCGTCGGTGGAGTGGAACTTCTCCCCGTCGTACTCGACGGCGAACTTAAGCGCCTCCACGCCCAGGTCGAGGTAGCACGCCGCACGTCCCAGGTCGTCGAGGACCGGGATCTGCGGGGTCGGTCTCGGCAGCGAGGTCTGATCCAGCCAGCGAAGGCGCAGGGTGGACTCCCCCGGGGACTGGGCGCGATCGTCAGCGAGGGGTGCCAGCTCTCGGAGTTGTCGTACGCCGCGCTGCCTCGCGAACCGCTCCACGCCCCCGAGCAGATCGGCGCGGTCGAACGCGCCCAACCGGAGCAAGGCGTCGAGCGCGCCGATCGCACTGTCCCGGTGCAGCAGACGGCCGAGGTCGTGGGCGGTGCGCAACGGGGAGGTGACCTGCAGGCCGTGGAGCTCCATCACCTCCTCGCGGCGAAGAGTCCGCTCGCCGCTGCGCACCAGGTCGTTCCGCAGCCGGGTCCCCTCGCGCCGCCGGAAGACCGTGACGGGCGGGACACGCTCGTGGTCGCCAGGGGCCAGCACGTCGGCGCCGTGCAGCCACCCGGCGGTGCGGTCGGTGATCACGGCATCGGCCGGGACGACGAGAGCCAGCGCCGCCGCGCGCAGCGCGAGGCTGTCCCGCAGCTGCGCGGCGGCGTACACGTTGCGGATCAGCCGCCGCAGCAGCCTCTCGTTCACCAGGCTGGCAAGTACTCTGCGGCTGATGCCCGCGGCGCGTGCCTGCTGGTAGGTGAACGGACGGTCGACCGGCAGGGGGAACCGGCCGTCGAGGAGGGCGGGCGCGTCGTGGTGGGGTGAGACCGACATCCCGGCATGGTGCCGCTTCGGCGCTCGGCGTGCGCGCCGTTGTCCACAGGCTCGAGCACCCCCGAACATTCACGACGGGTCGGCGGGCCTGCGCGAACATTCACGACGGGTCGGCGGGCCAGGGCGAACATTCACGACGGGTCGGCGGGCCAGGGCGAACATTCACGACGGGTCGGCGGGCCAGCGCGAACATTCACGACGGGTCGGCGGGCCAGGGCGAACATTCACGACGGGTCGGCGGGCCAGGGGAGGTAGGTGACGCCGGTGGCGCGTTCGGAGAGCTCCCACAGCCCCGCGGCCAGCTGCTCGTCGCGGGCCGCCCGCGAGGGGTGCACGATCGTCGGCGTACCCCGCCACTCTCCGGGCCCGCTCGGTCCGAGGTACGTCCCACCGGGGAGACCCGGCAGCGTCGCGGCCATCAGCAGCGGCTGGGCGCCGCCCTCCGCCGACTGCGCCACGAGCCGGGTGGCTGCGTGCAGGATCGCGCCCGGCGTGGACCGGCCGTCGAGCTGCATCCCGGACCAGGTCAGGTTGGTCGCGGCGTACCCCGGATGGGCCCCCACCGACGTCACCGCCAGCCCGGCGCGCCGCACCCGCCGATCGAGCTCGAGCATGAACAGCAGGTTGGCCAGCTTCGACCGCCCGTAGGCCCGCCAGCGCGAGTACCGCCCGTGCTCGGGCGCCCGCGGATCGGTCAGCGGCAGGGACCGCACGCTGCGGTGCATCTGCGACGACACGGTGACCACCCGACCCTCGCCGGCGACCAGCTGCGGCAGCAGCCGCCCGGTGAGCGCGAAGTGCCCGAGGTGGTTGGTGCCCAGCTGCAGCTCGAACCCGTCCACCGTGCGCCGCTGCGGGGTCGCCATCACGCCGGCGTTGTTGACCAGCAGGTGCACCGGCCCGTACGCCGCGGTCTGCGCGACCGCCCGCCGCACGGAGTCCAGGTCGGCCAGGTCGAGCACCAACGGCGTGAGGTCCGCCGCGGGCTGCATGCGCCGGATGCGCCGGGCGGCCTGGTCGAGCCGCTCGGCCGACCGGCCGGCCAGGACCACCGAGGCGCCGTGCCGGGCCAGCTCCGGGGCGGTCACCTCGCCCAGACCGCCGGTCGCTCCGGTGACCAGTGCGCGGCGGCCGGTGAGGTCGGGGATCTCGGCCGGCGTCCAGGTCGTCGGACCCGCCACGGTCACGGCGTGACGGCCATCGCGGCCAGGATCCGGCGCCCCAGCACCGGGTCCCCGTCGAGGTCGACCGGGACCTGTCCGGGCTCCCGGCGGCCACCGCCCAGCACGATGAACGCCTCGGGCCCCATCCGCAGCGTCACGTCGACCGGCTCGTCGGGGCGGGTGGTCAGCGGCACGGCCCGGCCGTCCTCGCGCACCCGCACCACCAGGTGCACCGGCTGCGCACCGCTGACCTCCAGCGCCACGGTGGTCCCGGCCGGCGGCGCGACCCGCTTGCCGACGGAGTAGGGGAAGCTCATCGCGAACACCTGCATCGTGTGCGCCGCTCCGAGCCCGTCCAGGTCGCCGGGCCGCCCCGTCGCGCGGCGGATGTCCTGCCCGTGCATCCACACGTCGAGGGCGCGGTTGCTCAGCAGGGTCTGCCAGGTCCAGCCGATCCCGCCGGGCGTGATCGGCGGCGCGGCGTCGCCGTCGCGCGGTGGGTCGGCCACCAGCTGCGCGTGGCGTCTCGCGGCGGCGCGCTCGAGCTCGTCGATCACCGCCGCCGGCCGGTGCTCCCGCCGGGACAGCGGTCCCTGCTCGGTGTAGCGCCCCATCGGGGAGGTGACGTGGTCCAGCTCCGGCACGTCGACGACCGGCTGGGGCTCGCCGGCGAGCTCCGCCTCGAGGTGTGCCAGGTGGCAGGCCACGGCGTGCACGTCCCAGCCGGGCAGGTCGGTCGGGCGACGCCAGTCGTCCTCGTCGAGGCTGCGCAGCAGGCCGACCACATCGTCGACGCTCTCCTTCCACGCCGCGACGAAGTGCTCCAGGCGGGTCTGGTCCGCAGTCATGTCGGGCAGCGTAGCCACGCCCCGGTCACCGCGGCCGGCGTGCCCCCAGCACAACCCGCGGCGACGTACCCATCGCTGCTCACGGGGTGAGAACACGGAATCGCCGCGCAGGCACGCGTGTTGACTGCGGGTGTGAGCACGACCAGCACCTCTCCCTTCGCCTCCAGCCCCGGCGCCCGCCGGACCCGGGTCCGCGCGCCCGAGCTCGCCGGCCGCGGCTGGCTGAACACCGGCGGCCGCGACCTCAGCCTGCGCGAGCTGCGGGGGCGCTGGGTCCTGCTCGACTTCTGGACGTTCTGCTGCGTCAACTGCCTGCACGTGCTCGACGAGCTGCGCCCGCTGGAGGAGAAGTACGCCGACGAGCTGGTCGTCGTGGGGGTGCACTCGCCCAAGTTCGTCCACGAGGCCGACCCGGACGCCCTGGCCGCGGCGGTCGAGCGCTACGAGGTGAACCACCCCGTCCTCGACGACCCGGAGCTGGTCACCTGGTCGGCCTACACCGCCCGCGCCTGGCCCACCCTGGTCCTGGTCGACCCGGAGGGCTACGTGGTCGCGCAGTACGCCGGCGAGGGGCACGCGCACGCGATCGACGCGCTGATCGAGGACCTGCGCGGCGGGTACGCCGGCCGCGCCGAGCGCGCTGAGCGCCCCGACCCCGCTGGCGCCGTCACCTCCGTCGACACGGCCGCCGGCCGACCTGCTCAGGGACCCAACGAGGCGCTGCGGTTCCCCGCGGGCGCGCTACGCCTGCCCGACGGCGGCCTGCTGGTCGCGGACGCCGGCCACCACACGGTGGTGGAGTTGGCCGCGGATGCG
>DASSVD010000040.1:0-3013 GCA_035706365.1 Nocardioidaceae bacterium | reverse complement strand
GCCTACCTCAGCTCGACGGACCTGGCCGAGGTCATCGGGCAGCGCCGCGCGGCGGGTGTCCCGACCGATCCCCGGCCAGGGGCGCGTGCGTAGAACCCCGACCCGGCGATCTCACCGGCGCGAGCCGGCAGCCGCATTCCTAGCGTGGACCCCACGACATCTCCGAGCGAAGGAGTTCCCGATGACCACCCCCACGACCACCCCCATGACCACCCCCGTCACCCCGGGCCCGACGGCCTCGACCTCCGGTACCCACGGGCGCTCGGGGATGCTGACGCGGCGCTGGTCGACCGCGCTGCGCGTCCTCGTGGGCGTGGCGGCCGTGACCGCCAGCCTGGCCGTCCTGTCCCCGCTTCCCGAGCGCGTGCAGACCAGCGTCAGCGCCTGGTGCGTCCTGCTGGCGGCGGTGATCTACCTCGTGTGGGGCACGGCCCGCGGCGACCTGGCTGCTCGGCGCTGGCTGACTGCGCAGACCGCCGGCGTGCTGGGCTTCGCCGCGGTCGCCGTGGTGGCGGCCGCCACCGACCCGGCCGTCGCCCGGTACGTGCTCGCGGCCGGGTGGCTCGCCCACGCCGGCTGGGACCTCGTCCACCATCACGCGGACCGCGTGGTGCCGCGCTGGTACGCCGAGCTCTGCATGGTCTGCGACGTGCTCATCGCCGGTGCGTTGCTGACGATCGGCACGTTGTGATGCCGCGCCCAGCGAGCACGGACTCGACGGCCCGGGTCGGCCTCGTCGCCGGCCTTGTCGCCACCGCTGCAGGTCAGGTCGTGGCAGCCACCAGCGCGCGCGGCCGCGCACCCGCCTCCGGGCTGGCCCGTGGGCTGGTCGACGCGGCACCGGGTGCCTTGGTCGACGGAGGTGTCGCGCTGGTCGGTCATGCCGACAAGGCCGGTCTCGCCGCCATCGCGACCGGGGTGAACGGGCTGGCGGCCGTCGCCGGCGCTGCGCTCGCCACCCGCAGTCCCGCCCTGGGCGTCGTCGCGGCGGCCGCGCCGCACGCGGCCGGTGGCCTGCTGGCCCTGCGCCACGGCGACGCCTCCCGACGCGGCACCCTGCTGGCGACCCTCTCCGGCATGGCGCTGGCGGCGACAGGGGTCGCACCCGTGCGCGTACGACGCGGCGTCGCTCTGGCCACGAGCATGGCGCTGGTCGGCGGCGTCGCGACCCTCGACCGGCGGGCCCGGCGCCGGGATCGCGCCGACCTGAATGAGCGGGTCACGCTGCCGAGGGTTCCCCGTCCGCTTCCTCCGGTCCCGGCGGGCACCACCGACAGCGACGGTGTCGCGCCGCTGCTCTCGCGTCCCGGGGACTTTCCGGTCATCGACGTCACCGTGCCCGAGCCCCGGGTCGACCTCGAGGCCTGGCGGCTCGAGCTGGACGGCGAGGTCGGCACGCCGCTGTCCCTAGGGGTCGACGAGCTGCTCGCACTGCCTCTGGAGGAGAGGGACCTGTTGCTGGTGTGCGTGCACAACACGGTCGGCGGCCGCCGGATGGGCTGCGCGCGGTGGACCGGCATCGGCCTGGCCGACCTGTTGGACCGGGCCGGGGCGCCCGAGGACGGGTGGCTGGTGGTGGAGGCCGTGGACGGCTACAGCAACGTGATCGCGATGCCGGTCGCTCGCGCCCACGGTTTCCTGGCGGTGGGGATGGCGGGCGAGCCGCTGCCGCGCGAGCACGGTAGCCCGGCGCGGCTGCTCGTGCCGGGCCTGACCGGCCAGGACGGGAACACCAAGTGGCTGCGGCGGATGACGGTCACGGTGTCCCCGCCGCCGTCGTACTGGGGTCGGCGCGGTTGGATCGACGGTACCTACCCGGTGCACCCGGCCTCGCGCATCGACTCGCCTGGGCAGCACGCCCGGGTCGAGCCGGGCGAAGTCTGCGTTCGGGGCTATGCCTGGGCGCCTCCCGTCGGGGTGGATGCCGTACAGCTGCAGGTGGACGAGGGCCCCTGGGTCGACGCGGAGCTCGGTGCGGATCTCGGCCCCGACGCGTGGCGGCCCTGGACCGCGCCGTGGCAGGCCATGCCCGGCACGCACCGGCTGCGGGTGCGGTGTCGCACCACCACCGGCCACTGGCAGGAGGAGGCCGCGACCACGCCCTACCCGCACGGGGTGCGCGGAGTGCACGCGGTCACGGTCCAGGTGGGCGGTGGCCCCGGTGGACCAGCCACGCGCCGCTGGTTCGCAGCGGCGACGGCGCGGCTGTCCTGGGCGGCCCGCAGCGTGCTCGCGTGGGGAGCGCGGGAATGACACCGGCGCGTCAGCCCGTCGAGTCGTCGCTTCCTCGCCGGCTCTGCGGCGTCGGCGCGTCGACCTCGTCGGCGCTGCTCGTCTCACCGCGGCTCAGCCGCAGCGCCCGACCGCGCTCGATGTCCTCCTGCTCCTTCTTCGCCGCCTTCTCGCTCTTCTTGGTGTCCCGCGGCGGGAGCTGGATGACCTCCTCGGCCGGGAGCCCGGACTGCAGCTCGCGACTGCGCTCCAGCTCGGCGTCGAGCTCCGCGCCGAAGAGCAGCGCGAGGTTGGTCAGCCACAGCCAGAGCAGGAACACGATGACGCCGGCCAGGGAGCCGTAGGTCTTGTTGTAGCTGGAGAAGTTCGCGACGTAGAACCCGAACGCAACCGAGGCGATGATCCAGGTGAGGATGGCGACGACCGCGCCGACCGAGATCCAGCGGAACTTCGGCTGCTTGACGTTGGGGGTGGCGTAGTAGAGCAGCGCGACGATGACCACGACCACGCCGAGGAGCACCGGCCACTTGGCGATGCGCCACACGGTGACCGCGGTCGAGCCCAGGCCGACCGCGTCGCCCACGGCTTGCGCCGCCGGGCCGGTGAGGACCAGCCCGATCGCGACCAGGGCGGTGAGGCAGACCGCGATCAGCGTGATCAGCAGCATCGCCGGACGGAGCTTCCAGATCGGTCGCCCTTCGTCGATCTCGTAGATCCGGTTCATCCCACGCGCGAACGCCCCGACGTACCCCGACGCGGACCACAGAGCCGCCGCGAGCCC
>DASSVD010000039.1:0-10177 GCA_035706365.1 Nocardioidaceae bacterium | reverse complement strand
CTGCCGCTGCTGGTCAAGGCGTCGGCCGGCGGGGGCGGGCGCGGGATGCGGGTGGTACGCCGCCTCGACGACCTGCCGGCCCACGTCGACCTCGCGGCCGGCGAGGCCGCTGCCGCCTTCGGGGACGCCACCGTCTTCTGTGAGCCCTACGTCGAGCACGGCCGGCACGTCGAGGTACAGGTGCTCGGCGACACGCACGGCGCCGTGGTCGTGCTGGGCGACCGCGACTGCTCGATCCAGCGCCGCCACCAGAAGGTCGTCGAGGAGGCGCCCGCCCCCGGTCTGCGCGACGAGACCCGGCGGGCGTTGCACGAGGCGGCCCGCGCCGCAGCCGCGGCGATCGACTACGTCGGCGCGGGGACCGTCGAGTTCCTGCTCGACCCGCGGACGGAGCGGTTCTGGTTCCTGGAGATGAACACCCGCCTCCAGGTCGAGCACCCGGTCACCGAGTGCGTCTTCGGGATCGACCTGGTCGCGCAGCAGCTGCACGTGGCCGAGGGGCGGGCGCTGGGCGGTCTGGTCGCGACCGGCTCGGCCGGCCGAGCTCAGGGGCACGCGGTCGAGGTCCGGCTCTACGCCGAGGACCCGGCCCACGACTGGCAGCCGCAGAGCGGCCGGCTGCTGCGCCTCGACGTGCCCGGCGCCTCCAGCGCGTTCGCGGCGCCCGCGGCGTACGGCATCCGGGTGGACTCCGGCTACGACGCCGGCACCGAGGTGGGCACCCACTACGACGCGATGCTGGCCAAGGTCGTCGCGTGGGCGCCCACCCGCGAGCAGGCGCTGCGCCGGCTCGCCGCCACGCTGGCGGGGGCGCGCATCCACGGTGTGCGGACCAACCGCGACCTGCTGGTGGAGGTACTGCGGCATCCGGCCTTCCTCGCCGGCGAGGTGAGCACCGACTTCTTCGACCGCCACGACCTGGCGCAGCTCGCCGCCCCGCTCGCGGACGCTCGCCGGGCCCGGCTCAGCGCGTTCGCCGCGGCCGTCGCACTGGCCGAGCGGGACCGTGCCGGCCGCGCCGTGCAGTCCGGGATCCCGGCCGGGTGGCGCAACGTGGTCTCCCAGCCGCAGGGCACCCGGTTCGCGACCGACGAGGAGGAGGTCGCGGTCGGCTGGTACGGCGGTCGCGACGGGTACCGCCCGGCCGACCTCGACGGCGTACGCGTCCTGGAGGCCACCGCACGCCGCGTCCTGCTCACCGACGGCTCGCCGGGAGTGGTGCGGGCGTTCGAGGTGTACGCCGCGGCCGACCGCGTCGACGTCGAGTCCTCCCTGGGGCATGTCGCGCTGCGCCTGCTGCCGCGGTTCGCCGACCCGGCCGACCGGGTGGCCAGCGGGTCGTTGCTCGCGCCGATGCCCGGCACCGTGGTCGGCGTCGCGGTGAGCGAGGGCCAGCAGGTGCGCGCCGGCGAGCCGGTGCTGGTGCTGGAGGCGATGAAGATGCAGCACACCGTGTCCGCGCCGCACGCCGGTGTGGTGGCCGCGGTGTCCGTGGCGGCGGGTCAGCAGGTGCAGGCCGGCGCGGTGCTGGCCGTGGTGGAGGAGGAGTGAGCATGGCTGGGGTGGTTTCGAGACGCTCGCAGGCCCTCTCCTCGACCAGCCGTGGGGGGCGGGCTCGGTCCTCAACCAGCCGGAGGAGGAGATCGCATGACTGAGCAGGTTCCGTTCACCGAGTCCGAGGAGCGGCGCAGCCTGCGCCGGGAGGTGGCCAAGCTCGCCGCCGGCTACGGGCGCGACTACTTCGTGCGCCAGGCCCGCAGCGGCGAGAAGACCACCGACCTGTGGCGGGACATGGGCCGGCACGGGTACCTCGGCGTCGCGCTGCCCGAGGAGCACGGCGGCGGGGGCGGCGGCATCGGCGACCTGGCCGCGGTGTGCGAAGAGCTGGCCGCGCAGGGGTGCCCGCTGCTGATGATGGTGGTCTCGCCGGCGATCTGCGGCACGGTCATCGCCCGCTTCGGGTCCGAGGAGCAGCGCCACCGCTGGTTGCCCGGGATCGCCGACGGCACGACCACGATGGCGTTCGCCATCACCGAGCCCGACGCCGGCTCGAACTCGCACAACATCACCACCACCGCGCGTCGCGACGGCGATGCCCCGGACGGCGGGTGGGTGCTGACCGGCCGCAAGGTCTACATCTCCGGGGTCGACGAGGCCTCCGCGATCCTCGTGGTGGCGCGCACGGAGGACGCCCGCACGGGCCGGCTCAAGCCGTGCCTGTTCGTGGTGCCCACCGACGCGACCGGGGTGGAGTACCACCCGATCGAGATGGAGATCGTCAGCCCGGAGCAGCAGTTCAGCGTGTTCCTGGACCAGGTGCGGCTGCCCGCCGACGCGCTCGTCGGCGACGAGAACGCCGGCCTCGAGCAGCTGTTCGCCGGGCTCAACCCGGAGCGGATCATGGCCGCCTCCTTCGCCACCGGGATCGGTCGGTTCGCGCTGGACCGGGCGACCGCCTACGTCGGCCAGCGTGAGGTCTTCGGCACCCCGATCGGCGCGCACCAGGGCCTCGCGCACCCGCTCGCACAGTCCAAGATCGAGATCGAGCTCGCCCGGCTGATGATTCAGAAGGCCGCCGCGCTCTACGACGCCGGGGACGACGCGGCAGCGGGCGAGGCCGCCAACATGGCCAAGTACGCCGCTGCCGAGGCCGCCTGCGCCGCGGCCGACCGGGCGGTCCAGGCGCACGGCGGCAACGGGATCACCACCGAGTACGGCATGGCCGGCCTCCTGGTCGCCGCCCGCGCCACCCGGATCGCGCCGGTCAGCCGGGAGATGATCCTCAACTTCGTGGGCACCCATAGCCTGGGCCTGCCCAAGTCGTACTGACCGCACCCGAGGACCGCCGGAGGGACCCGCATGGACGAGCTCGTGCACTACGACGTCGACGAGTCGGTGGCCACGCTGACCCTGGACTCCCCGCACAACCGCAACGCGCTCTCCCGGCAGCTGGTCGGCGAGCTCGTCGCGGGCCTCGACCGGGCGGCCGAGGACCCGGCGGCAAGGGTGGTGGTGATCCGCGCGGAGGGTACGACGTTCTGCTCCGGTGCGGACCTCGCCGAGGCGCGCGAGGACGGCATGGAGAAGGCCGCGGGCGTGCTGGTCGACCTGCAGCGCCGGATCGCCGCGCACGACCTGCCGGTGGTGGCCGCGGTGCACGGCAACGTCCGCGCCGGTGGGATCGGGATCGTGGCGGCCTCCGACATCGCGATCAGCACGCAGGACGCGACGTACGCCTTCACCGAGGTGCGCCTCGGCCTCACCCCGGCCGCGATCTCGCTCAGCGTGCTGCCCCGGATGGACGACCGGTCGGCGGCGCTGACCTTCCTGACCGGCGAGGTCTTCGACGGCACCACCGCCGCGGCCACCGGGCTGGTCACTCGCGCGGTGCCGGCCGAGGACCTGACCCGCGAGGTGAAGGAGGTGTGCGCCTCCCTGGCCAAGGGCACGCCGCAGGGGCTGCGCGAGACCAAGCGGCTGGTCGGCCGGCCGCTGATCGAGCGCATCGACGCGCAGGGCGACGACCTGGCCGCGCTGTCCGCGCGGCTGTTCGGCTCCGACGAGGCGCGCGAGGCGATGCTCGCCTTCCTGAACCGCAAGAAGCGGTAGCGGCGCCCGCGTTGCTGCGGGATCCTGCGAACCCGGGACCGGGCGGGCGGTAGAGTTGTCGGCTCACGCTTTTCGCTTCACCGCAGGGCCGAGCCGCAGGATCAGGAGACGGTGACCCGCTTGTCCGGAGACATCGCTGAGCAGGAGATCGCTCAGGAGCAGCAGTTCGTCGACCACGTCTACGTCGAGCTCGACCGGGCGGCCCGCAACGCCCAGGAGCTGGCCCGCGAGGGACACGGACGCGGGTCCCTCGGCCACGAGGGCGGGCTGGTCGAGCGCGACGCGATGGTCTACCAGGCCGCGCGGCGCATCGCCACGCTCGACGCCGCCCACGAGGGGCTGGTCTTCGGGCGCCTGGACCTGGACGAGGAGGGCTCGCCGGAGCCGGAGGGTGCCCGCTACATCGGCCGGATCGGCCTGCGTGACGAGCAGCGCGACACGCTGCTGGTGGACTGGCGCGCACCGGCCGCAGCGGTGTTCTACCAGGCCACCGCCGCCGCGCCGCAGGGCGTCGTACGCCGGCGGGTGCTGCGCTCCTCCGGGCGGCGCGTGGTCGGTATCGAGGACGACCTGCTCGACCCCGACGCACCGGCGGCCTCCCGGCTCCCCGTGGTCGGCGAGGGCGCGCTGATGGCGCAGCTGCAGCGGGCCCGCGACCGCAGCATGCACTCGATCGTGGCCACCATCCAGGCCGAGCAGGACGAGGCGATCCGCGCGCCCGGCCGGGGCGTGGTCACCATCTCCGGCGGCCCCGGTACCGGCAAGACGGTGGTGGCGCTGCACCGGGCGGCGTACCTGCTCTACACCGAGCGGCGCCGCTACGAGCGCGGCGGCGTGCTGATCGTCGGCCCGTCGGGCGTGTTCATGCGCTACATCGAGCGGGTGCTGCCCTCGCTGGGCGAGACCGCGGTCGCGTTGCGCTCGCTGGGCGAGGTGGTCGACGGGATCCGCGCGGTCCGCCACGACGAGCCGCGGGTGGCCGACGTGAAGGGCGCGGCGCGGATGGCGCAGCTGCTCCGGCGTACGGCGCGCCAGCCGGTGCCCGGCGCCCCGGAGGAGTACCGCGTCTTCTACCGCGACGACACGCTCGTGCTGACCGCCCGTGACCTGGCCGCCGTGCGCCGCCAGCTGCTCGGGCAGGGACGCCGCAACCGGCAGGTCACCCGCGTCCCGGCCGCGCTGCTGGACGTGCTGTGGCGGCAGGTCCGCGGCGATCGGGCACGCGACCGCGGGAAGGAGGAGTTCGTCGCCGTGATGCTCGGCGACGCCTCGTTCACCGGCTTCGTGCGCGCGTGGTGGCCGCCGCTGGACGCCACCGACGTGCTGGCCTGGCTGCGCGACCCCGAGCTGCTGGCCCGGGTCGGCGACGGCGTGCTGAGCCAGGAGGACCGGGCGCTGCTGAGCAAGTCCTGGTCGGCGGAGGCCGGCGGTCCCGGGAGCGACTGGTCGGTGGAGGACGTGCCGCTGCTCGACGACCTGCGTTACCAGCTCGGGGACCTGCCCGAGCACGCCGAGGCCGCCGACGACCCGCTGGCGCACCTGGTCGACGAGAACATGCCCGAGCTGACCACGCTGGCCGACCGGATGGACGGCGAGACCACCACCGGCCGCGGCCTCGGGCGGGTGCGCAACACGGGCCGGACCACCGGCCGCACCGACGACGACGGCTACGCGCACGTGCTGGTGGACGAGGCGCAGGACCTCACCCCGATGCAGTGGCGGATGCTGGGGCGCCGGGGCCGCGCCGCCAGCTGGACCGTGGTCGGGGACCCGGCGCAGTCGTCCTGGCCGGTGCCCGCGGAGTCGGCGGCCGCGCGCGACGAGGCCCTCGGCGACAAGCCGCGCCATGAGTTCCACCTCTCGAAGAACTACCGCAACTCCAAGGAGATCTACGACTTCGCGGCAGCCTACGCGCGCCGCGTCGGCCTCGACGCGGACCTGCCGGACGCGGTGCGCTCCACCGGGGTGGCGCCGCAGGAGCGTTCCGTCGACGACCTCGAGGCCGGGTTGCGCGCCGCGGTCGCCGAGCTCGCCGGCGCGGTCGAGGGGACGGTCGGCGTCGTGGTCGCCGCGGCCCGCCGGCCCCAGGTGCAGGGCTGGGTCGAGAGCTGGGACGAGCTGGGCGAGGACACCCGGGGTGGCTTCGACGCCCGGATCCCGGTGCTGACCGGCGTGGAGACCAAGGGGTTGGAGTTCGACGCGATCGTGGTCGTCGCGCCCTCCGAGATCGAGAGGGAGTCCGCGACCGGCCGCGCCACGCTGTACGTCGTACTCACCCGCGCCACCCAGCGGATGGTCACACTGAGCGCCCGCTGACTGCCGGGCCCGCACCGTTCGGCGTGAAGGGGTCGTCCCCGGGCGGTCCTGACAGCACGTTGGCGCCACGCGCGGCCAGCGGCCCGCGACCGGCCGGCAAGACGGCGCGGGCCTCACGCACCCGCGTTGGTAGCGTCGCGGCTCATGAGCATCCCTGCGCAGACTCGCGAGGTCGCCGCGGCGGCCCGGGCCGTCGAGGACCTGCTGGGGTGCGAGGCGTGGGCGCTGGTCCGGCTCCGCGACGCCGCCACGGTCACCCTGGTCGGCGGGTCCCGCACCCAGGTCGAGCGGCTGGTCGACGTACCCCTCGAGGAGGGTGCGCCGGCGCCCGGCCGCCGCTTCGACCGGCTGCTGGCGGTGCCGTTCCGGCAGGTCGGGGAGCGCGGGTTCGAGGCGCACGACGACGGTACGCCGCTGGTGGTGGTCGACCTGGACCACGAGGCGGAGGTGCCACTGGCCGACCTGCTGGAGGCGCTGCCCGACGAGCCGGTGCAGCTGGCCGACCGCGGCGGGTTCGAGACCGGCGACGAGGAGTACGCCGCGGTGGTGCGGCGGATCATCGACGAGGAGATCGGCCGCGGCCAGGGAGCGAACCTGGTGATCGCCCGCCGCTACCGCGCCCGCGTCGCCGGCTGGGGCCACCGCGCCGCGCTCAGCGTGCTGCGCCGGCTGCTGGAGACCGAGCGCGGCGCCTACTGGACCTACCTCTTCTTCACCGGCGACCGGTACCTGGTCGGCGCCAGCCCCGAGCGGCACGTGTCGGTGCACGGCGGCGACGTGCGGATGAACCCGATCAGCGGCACCTTCCGGCTGCCACGCGACCCGGAGCCGGCCGCGCTCAAGCAGCAGCTGCTGGACTTCCTCGCCGACGAGAAGGAGATCTACGAGCTCTTCATGGTCGTCGACGAGGAGCTGAAGATGATGTGCGACCTGTGCCACGAGGGCGGGCAGGTGCTGGGGCCGTTCCTCAAGCCGATGCGGCACCTGGTGCACACGGAGTACCTCCTGGCCGGGCGCAGCAGCCGCGACGTGCGGGAGGTGCTGCGCGACACCATGTTCGCCGCCACCGTCACCGGATCACCGGTGGAGAACGCGTGCCGGCTGATCCGGCGCTACGAGCCGCACGGCCGCGGCTACTACGGAGCCGCCCTCGCGCTGCTCGGCCGCGACGCCGCGGGCCTGCCCACCGCCGACTCCCCGATCGTGATCCGCACCGCGGAGGTCACCCCCGACGGCGAGGTGTCGATCTCGGCCGGCGCCACCCTGGTCCGCGACTCCGACCCCGAGCACGAGGTGGCCGAGACCCACGCCAAGGCGCGCGGGATCCTGTCCGCCTTCGGCCTGGCACCGGCGGCCGACCACCCGGCCGAGGGCGTGCAGGAGTTGGCCCGTGACGAGGACGTGCTGCTCGCGCTCAACGCGCGCAACCAGCGGCTCAGCGGGTTCTGGCTCACGGACCAGAGCGACGCCACACCGGCGCCGCAGCTGCGCGGCCGGCACGTGGTGATCCTCGACGGCGAGGACGACTTCGTGAACATGCTGCGCCACCAGCTCGCGGTGATGGGGATGACGTCCTCCGTGGTGCGGCACGACGACTACGCCCCCGGCGCCTTCGCCGGCGCCGACCTGGTGCTCGTCGGGCCCGGGCCGGGGGACCCGCGCGACGACACCTCCCCCAAGATCGCCGCCTTCTGTCGCGCCGTGGACGACCTGCTCGCGGCCGGCACGCCCTTCCTCGCGGTGTGCCTGGGGCACCAGGTGCTGTGCCGCCGGCTCGGCCTGGAGCTGGCCTACAAGGACATCGTCTTCCAGGGCACCCAGTCCCGTGTGCGGCTGGGCGACCGGGTGGAGACCGTCGGCTTCTACAACACCTTCGTGGCCCGGATGCCGGCCGGTGGGATCGGGGATCTGCGCGTCGCCGCCGACCCGGACACCGGCGACGTACACCTGGTGGCCGGCTCGCACTTCCGCGGCGTGCAGTTCCACGCCGAGTCGATCCTCACCCAGCACGGCTACGAGCTGATCCACGACCTGGCGCTCGAGCTGCTGGAGACGACCCGACCCGCCAGCACAGGGGGCTAGCGGGTCGGGCGTCGTGCGGCAGCGTCTCCCGGTCAGGACGAGGCGGTGCCGTGGTCGCTCCCCAGTGTGACGTCGACGGTCTTGGTGTCGTTCCCGTTGCGCACCACCGTGAGGGTCACCTGGTCGCCGGGGCGGTAGCCGCGGATCGTGGCCACCAGCGACTCGGAGCCGGAGACCGCGTGGTCGTCGACCTTGGTCACCACGTCGCCGGACTCGAGACCGGCCTTGGCGGCGGCGGTGCCCGGAGCCACCTGACGGATGCCCGCGCCGCTGAACAGGCCGTTCTGGCTGGTCGCGTCGGTCACGGTGACCCCGAGCCGCGCGTGAGTCGGCGTCTCGCCGTTGCGCAGCTGGTCCACGATCGGCATCACCTTGTCGATCGGGATGGCGAAGCCGAGGCCGATCGAGCCGCCCTCACCCATCGAGCTGGAGGTGCGGATCGAGGAGTTGATCCCGATCACCTCGCTCTGCATGTTCACCAGCGGGCCACCGGAGTTGCCGGGGTTGATCGCGGCGTCGGTCTGGATCGCCGGGTACGTCGTGTCGGTCGCGCCCGGTCCTGCCGAGCCGACCGAGACCGGCCGGTTCAGCGCGGACACGATGCCGCTGGTGACCGTCGCCTCCAGGCCGAACGGCGAGCCGACCGCGACCACCTGCTCGCCGACGTCGACGTTCGCGGACTTGCCCAGGGTCGCCGGAGTGAGTCCGGAGACGCCCTCGGCCTTGATCACCGCGAGGTCGGTGACCGGGTCGGTGCCGATCACGTGCGCGGGGGCGGCCGACCCGTCGTTGAAGTTCACCGACATCGTCCCGCCGCCGGCGGCGACCTCGACCACGTGGTTGTTGGTCAGGATCTCCCCGTCGGAGCCGATCACGATGCCGGACCCGGACCCGGCCGCCTGCATCCCGCGCACCTTGATCTGCACCACCGACGGCAGCACCGACTGGGCCACCGCCTCGACGGAGCCGGGCTCGGCAGCAGTGTCCTTGCGGTTCACGACCGAGGAGCTGGTCGCGGGCGCCGCGGAGGCCGAGCCAGGCCTGTCGCCGTTGAGGTAGTCGACCGCGGCGAACCCGGCGGCGCCAGCCAGGCCGCCGAGCCCGCCCACGATCAGAGCAGCGGCCAGCAGGCCCGCGGTGAACGTGTTCGTCGGACGCGCGGGGCGTCGCTGCTCGCCCTGGGGGTGGTAGCCGTAGTAGCCCTGGCCGTAGGTCGGCTGGGCGTACCCGGACCCGTGCCCGTACGGCGACTGTCCCGGCTGGCCAGGCTGCCCCGGGCGGCCGAAGGCACGCGTGTCGTCCCAGGAGCGGGGCCGGTCGGACCCGTCGGGCGTGGGGTTCTCGGACTCGTGGTTCGGGTTCTGGTCGTTCATGTCCTCCACTGTGCCGAACCTGTCTGAGACGGCCCTGAGAGCGACCTGACGACTTCCTGACGATCCTAGGAGTCTGCAACCGTCGGCACGCCGCGCTGCGCGGCGGGAGGCTGCTGCTCCACGGCCGCGCCGTCCGGAGCGGGGTCACCGGGACCGGCCGCGTCCCCGGGCAGCCGCATCCACAGCGCCGCACCACCCTGTGGCGCGCGCCCGGCCCGCACCGCGCCGCCGTGCCGCTCGGCGACCTGGCGGACGATGGACAGCCCCAGCCCGGAACCGGGCATGGTGCGCGACTCCTGCGAGCGGTAGAACCGGTCGAACACGTGCGGCAAGTCGGCGGCGTCGATGCCCGGCCCCTCGTCGGCGACGAGCAGGGTGTCACCCTCCAGGCGCACGGTGACGGTGCCCCCGGGCGGGCTCCACTTCACCGCGTTGTCGAGCAGGTTCGTCACCGCGCGCTCCAGCGCGTGCGGCTCGCCGGTGACCCACCACGGCTGGGCGCGTACGTCGAGCCGGACATCGGACGCTCTGCGCCGGACCCGCTCGACCGAGCGGTCCACCAGCTCGGCGAGGTCCACCGGTTCCACGGTGACCGGCAGCGCCTCGTCGCGGGCCAGCTCGACCAGGTCACCGATCAGGGTGGTCAGCTCCTCGATCTGGAAGCGGACGTCCCCGAGCAGCTCGTCGCGGGCCTCGTCGGAGAGCCCGCCGGCCCGGTCCGCCTGCACCAGCAGGTCCAGGTTGGTGCGCAGGGAGGTCAGCGGGGTGCGCAGCTCGTGGCCGGCGTCGGCGACCAG
>DASSVD010000038.1:0-7051 GCA_035706365.1 Nocardioidaceae bacterium | reverse complement strand
GGAGCGACCGGGGCGCTGGATGGCTCCGGTGGCCCGGGTGGCCCGCCTGACCAGCGTCCCCCAGGTGTCGCAGGCGATCCGGCGGCCGCGCAGCGGGCGGCGCAGGCGTGGGCGCACGTCGACGGCCTGGAGCGACGCTCGCGCAACCGCCGTCGGGCGGGTCTGGTGCTGGCCGGAGCCGGCTCGGTGTCGGCCGCGGTGCTCGGGTTGGCCAGCGTGGGTGGTGCCGGCTTGGGCATCGGTACGCCGGCGCCCGCGCCGACCGCCTCCTTCGCCGGGTCCGGGGCGGCGTCGCCGAGCGGTACGCCGACCGTCGCGGTGATCGCCCCCGGCGTGTCGGTGCACGGACGGCTGCCGGCGCCGGACCGTGATCGTGACCGGGACCGGGCGGGCGACCCCGATCCGGGCCACGCCGGTCCCGCTGCGAGCGGCCCCGCGGACGAGTCAGTCGCGCTGCTGCACCGGCGCTGACGCCGTCCGGCACGGTCGGCCCACCCCTGCGCGGCTTGTCGCGGTGGGGGAGGATGGGCCGCGTGAGTGAGCAGCAGCCCGGCGGGCCCCCGCACGGCCCCCAACCCGGCCCGGACCGGGGACCGATGTGGCAGGACCCGCGCGGCGGTGCCCCCGGTCGACCCGGCGGTGTTCCCGGGGCAGCCCCGGGTCAGCCGGTCGGGTGGCCGGGCCCCGCCGCGCCCCCGCCGTACGCACGCCCCGCAATGGCACCGGGCCGACCGGCGCCGCCGTCGTCGTCCGTCCCGGGCTGGGTGTGGCCGCTGGTCGCCGCGCTGGCGCTCGCGGTCGGCCTCCTCGGCGGCACGCTCGGCGGGGTGGCCGTCTCCGGGCTGGTGACCGGCGGCGGGGACGTGCTCGCACCGTTGCCCCGGGTGCAGGCGCCGCTGAAGGCGGAGAACGGCAGCGTGGCGGCGGTAGCGGAGGCGCTGCTGCCCAGCACGGTGCAGATCGTGGCCCGGACCGGGCGGGGCGGGGCCACCGGCTCCGGCTTCGCGATCGACCAGCGCGGTCACGTGGTCACCAACAACCACGTGGTCGCGGAGGCCTCCAGCGGCGGGCAGATCCGGGTGATCGACCACCGCGGGCACAGCCACGAGGCCGAGGTCGTGGGGCGCAGCGCGGTCTATGACATCGCCGTCCTCGACGTGGCCGACGCCGAGAACCTGCGGCCGGCCGCCCTGGGCAGCTCCCAGACGATGCGGGTGGGGGAGACCGTCGTGGCGATCGGCTCCCCGCTGGGGTTGGACAGCACGGTGACCTCGGGCATCGTCAGCGCGCTCGACCGGCCGGTGACGACCGGCGGCGCGGACGAGGCGTCGTACATCAACGCCGTGCAGACCGACGCCGCGATCAACCCGGGCAACTCCGGTGGCCCGCTGGTCAACCTGCGCGGCGAGGTGGTCGGGGTGAACTCCGCGATCGCCACCATGGGTGGTGCCTTCGGCGGGAGCAGCGGCAGCATCGGGGTCGGGTTCGCGATCCCGATGGAGCAGGTGCAGGTCACCGCATCGCAGATCCTGCGGACCGGCGAGGCGAAGTACCCGGTGATCGGCGCCAACGTGCGCACCGGCGGGCGTCGCGACGGCGCCGAGGTGGTGCAGGTGCCCAGCGGTACGCCGGCCGACCGCGCCGGCCTGCACAAGGGCGACGTGGTGGTCGCCGTGGACGACGTCGCGGTGACCGACGGGATCGGGCTGATCGTCGCGATCCGGGCGCACCAGCCCGGGGAGACCATCGCGCTGCGCGTGCAGCGGGGCGATCGCACGCTCACCGTGCAGGTGCGTCTGGACGGCAAGACCGGCTGACCGGCTGACCGGGGCGCCAGAGTCGCGCCACCGGGCCTGCGGTGGGGTCAGGTGGCCTCGCTGTCGTAGGGCGGCCGCTCGCCGCTGCGCAGCGGGCGCTGCCCGGGGCGCACCGGGTCCGGCTCCTCGTCCATCGCCTCCAGGATGTGCTTGCGCACCGCCTGCCGGGGGTCGAGGTCGCTCAGGTCCAGGTCGGCGAACTCCGGGCCGAGCTCGGCCCGCAGGTCGTCACGGGCGGCCTGGGTGAAGCCGCGCACCTGGCGCACCAGCCGGCCGGCCTGCCGGGCGAAGTCCGGCAGCCGGTCGGGGCCGAACACCACGACGGCCACCACGAAGATCACCAGGAACTCTGGCAGGCCGATGCCGAACACGGATCAGAATCTACCGGCCGGTGAGAGTCCCAGCTGCATTCCGGCAAGACCGCGTCCGCGGCCGGTCAGCGTCGCTGCGACGGTGGTCAGCGCCTGGGCGGACGGCGAGTCGGGGGCGGTCTCCACGATCGGGCGCCCGGAGTCGCCGCCGGCGCGCAGGTCGAGGTCGAGCGGGATCTCCCCGAGCACCGGCACGTCGTAGCCGAACCGCCCCGACAGGGTGGCGGCCACGCGGGCGCCGCCGCCGGAGCCGAACACCTCGAGCCGGTGCTCCGTGCCCTCGGGGGTGCAGTGCGGGCAGGGCAGGTAGGACATGTTCTCCACCACGCCGACCACCCGCTGGTGCATCATCGAGGCCATCGTGCCGGCGCGCTCGGCCACCTCGGCGGAGGCCTCCTGCGGTGTGGTCACCACGACCACCTCGGAGTTCGGCAGGTGCTGGCCCAGCGAGATCGCGATGTCACCGGTGCCGGGCGGCAGGTCGAGCAGCAGCGCGTCGAGGTCGCCCCAGTAGACGTCGGACAGCATCTGGACCAGCGCCCGGTCGAGCATCGGGCCGCGCCACGCGACGACCTGGTCGCGCCGCGGCTTGAGCATCCCGATGCTGATCACCGAGATCCCGCTCGGGGTCGGCACCGGCATGATCATGTCCTCGACCTGGGTCGGCCGCACGTCGCCGACGCCGAGCATGGCCGGCACCGAGTGGCCGTAGATGTCGGCGTCGACGATGCCGACCTTGAGGCCCTGCCCGGCCATCGCCACGGCGAGGTTGACCGTCACCGACGACTTGCCGACGCCGCCCTTGCCGCTGGCGATCGCGTAGACCTTGGTCAGCGAGTCGGGCCGGGCGAAGGGGATCTCGCGCTGGGTCTGCCCGCCGCGCAGCACCTCCTGCAGGCCGGCGCGCTGCTCCGCGGTCATCACGCCCAGGGAGAGGTCGACCGAGGTCACCCCGGGCACCTTCTCCACCGCGGCGGTCACGTCGCGGGTGATGGTGTCCTTGAGCGGGCAGCCGGCCACGGTGAGCAGCACCCGCACCGACACGTTGCCGGCGTCGTCGGCGTCGACCGACTCCACCATGTTCAGCTCGGTGATCGGACGCCGGATCTCCGGGTCGTTGACCGTGGCGAGGGCAGCGTGGATCTGTTCGAGGGCCGGGGCAGTCATGCCTCCCAGCCTACGTGTCAGTCGCGGGGCCCCGGGTGGCCGGGCGAGTCCGCGGGTCCGGCTGCCGGCCGGTCGCGGTCGTCGCGCTCGTCGAGCTCGTTGAGCAGCGCCCGCAGCTCGGAGCGTACGTAGTCGCGCGTGGCCACCTCGCCCAGCGCCATCCGCAGGGAGGCCATCTCGCGGGCGAGGAACTCCATGTCGGCGTGCGCGCGGCTGTTGGCCTGCCGGTCCTGCTCGCTGACCACCCGGTCCCGGTCCTCCTGCCGGTTCTGCGCGAGCAGGATCAGCGGAGCGGCGTACGACGCCTGCAGGCTGAGCATCAGCGTCAGGAAGATGAACGGGTAGGCGTCCCAGCGCAGGTCGTCGGGGGCCACCCAGTTCCACACCAGCCAGACGCCGACGAACAGCGTCATGTAGATCAGGAACCGGGCGGTGCCCATGAACCGCGCGAACTGCTCGGCGAAGCTGCCGAACGCGTCCGCGTCGTACGTGGGCCGCCGCACCAGCGGGCGCCGGCGCTCGCGGGGGACGTCGAGCCGGGCGCTGCGCGGCTCCCGACGGGCCTGGCCGCGCTCGCGGCGCCGCTCGGCGCGGTCTCGGCGCTCGCCGTCGGCGACGGTCGGCGGCCTATCCATGCCCGGCGCTCTTCCCTGGCGCGGTGCTCATCGCCGAGGTGCGGGTGGGCCGGTCGCGCCAGTTCTCCGGCAGCAGGTGGTCGAGCAGGTCGTCGACGGTCACCGCGCCCAGCAGCCGGCTGTCCTCGTCGACCACCGGAGCAGCGACCAGGTTGTACGTCGCCAGGTGCCGCGCGACGTCCTCGAGCGTGGCGGTCGGCGGCAGCGACTCCATGTCGCTGTCCAGGACGTGACCCACCAGCGTGGACGGGGGCTCGCGCAGCAGCCGCTGGATGTGGGCCACGCCCAGCAGCCGGCCGGTCGGCGGCTCGTGCGGCGGACGGCAGACGTAGACCAGTGCGGCCAGCGAGGGGGTCAGCTCGGCGTTGCGGACCAGGGCGAGCGCGTCGGCCACGGTCGCGTCCGGCGGCAGGATCACCGGCTCGGTGGTCATCATCCCGCCAGCGGTGCGCTCCTCGTAGGACATCAGCCGGCGTACGTCCTCGGCCTCGTCGGGGGCCATCAGCTGCAGCAGCACCTCGGCGGTCTCCTGCGGCAGCTCGGCGATCAGGTCGGCCGCGTCGTCGGGCGACATCTCCTCCAGCACGTCCGCGGCGCGCTCGTTGCCGAGGTTGCCCAGGATCTCGACCTGGTCCTCCTCCGGCAGCTCCTCGAGCACGTTGGCCAGCCGCTCGTCGTCGAGCGCCGCCGCGATCTCGCTGCGGCGCTTGGCGGGCAGGTCGTGGATCACGTTGGCCAGGTCGGCCGGGCGCATCTCGTCCAGGGCGGCCAACAGGTGCGTGGCGCCCTGCACCTCCTCGGGACGCATCAGCCCGTCCACGTCGCGCCAGTTCGCGACGTGGGTCTGTCCCTTGCGGCCGAACCGCTTGCTGCCCTCCTGCAACGCGACCTTGGACAGCACCCAGTCACGGTTGCGGGCCTGCTCCATCGCCACGTCGTACACCGTGCCGCGCACGCCGGACTCCCGCACGGTGACCGCCCGGTCGAGCATCTGCCCGAACACCAGCGTCTCGGTGGGGCGCTGCTCGAAGCGGCGCATGTTCACCAGCCCGGTGGTGATCACCTGGCCGCTGTCGAGATGGGTGACCCGGGTCATCGGCACGAAGATCGAGCGCCGGCCGAGCACCTCGACCACCAGCCCCAACACACGCGGCTGCTGCACCCCCGGCCGCAGCACCACCACCACGTCGCGGACCTTGCCCACCTGGTCGCCGGCCGGGTCGAACACCGGCAGCCCCGCCAGGCGGGCGGCGAAGACGCGGGACGGGGAGGTGCTCACGTAGCAAGAGATTAGCCGCCGGGGGCCACTCTGGGAGGATTGCCGCCATGAGCCAGCCCACCGCCAGCTGCGAGTACGACGTCGTCGACGTGTTCACCGACCGGCCCTTCGCCGGCAACCAGCTCGCCGTGGTGCACGGCGCCGAGCAGCTGAGCACCGACCAGTGCCTGGCGCTCGCCCGGGAGTTCAACTTCTCCGAGACCACGTTCCCGGGGGCGGTCGCCGCGGACGGGCGGTCCTATCCAACGCGGATCTTCACCCCGGGCGGGGAGATCCCCTTCGCCGGCCACCCCACCCTGGGCACCGCCTGGGTGCTACGCGAGCGCGGGCAGCTGGACGGGGAGGCCGTGACCAAGCACTGCGGGGCCGGTCCGATCGGTGTCGCCTTCCTCGAGGAGGGGATGGTCGAGCTCGCGGCGGTTCCGCGGGACCTGCTCGGCCCGCTGCCGGCGTCGACGACCGACGCCCTGCTCACCGACCTGGGCCTGGCGCCCGATGACCTCGCCGCCCCGGCCTGGCTGGCCGGCTGCGGCCTGACCTTCGTGCACCTGCCCGTGGTCGCCGACGCCGTCGCGCGCGCGCAGCTGCCCCGTCGTCCGCTGGGGGAGTACGCCGATGAGCTGGCTCGGCTGGGCGCGGCGCAGGACCCCGTCGAGGGGATCAACGTGGTGCACGTCTCGGGCAGCGCGCCGGAGCTGGACGTGCATGCCCGGGTGTTCGTCCCCGACCTGTCCGTGCCCGAGGATCCGGCAACCGGCTCGGCCGCGGCCGGTCTGGGGGTCGCGCTCGTGGCCGGGGGCTTCCTGCCCGAGGGCGGCCGCTACCGGATCAGGCAGGGCCTGGAGATGGGGCGGCCGTCCCTGCTGCAGGGGGCCGTGGAGGCGGACAGGTCGGCGACCGGCGCCGCAGCCGCCGCCACCCGCTGCCGGGTCGGTGGCCAGGTGCAGCCGGTTGCCCGCGGGAGGATCGGCGTACCGGCGGTGTGAGTGTGGGCGCCCGTGCTGCCCATGGTTTGCTCCCGCTGCCCATGGCGCGAACACCATGGGGAGCACCAGATCGGCTGCATACCGTGGTAATCAGCCCCTGGGCCGGGTCCGACCGGGGCTGACTGGGCGGTGTGCGGCGCCTGTCTCAGCCGTCGAGGGGACGCCCGGTCCCGGCGCGCCGGTGCAGCACCCGCGGAAGCGGGCCGCGCGTGGTCGCCGGGCTCGGGAGGGGAGCGGCGCGGTGCGCGTCGTCGGGGAGCGTGCCCGGCGCCTCGACAGCCTCGCCGGTGGGTCGGACCTGCACGACGGTGGCCGAGGCGGCCCAGCGGTCGGGGGTGGCCGCCGGATCGTCCAGGTTGAGCCGGCCCGCCACCAGGGCGGCGGTGACCGGCTCCCACGCGGTGTCGTCCGGCGCGACGCGGCGTACCTCACCCACCCAGGCGACGAGGCGACCGCCGTTGTCCTTGCTGCGCATCACCACCTCGACCTGACCGCCGCGCTCGGCGAGGTCCGCCAGGCCGGGCAGCGGCTGCTCGCCGGGGCCGGTGACCAGGCACAGCGCGCCGTCGTGCCAGGCGTGCCAGGCCGCGTGCGTGCGGCCCTCGAGCCGTAGCCAGCACACGCTGGTCTTCTTCGCCAGCTCCTCGATGAGGGGGAGCAAAGGGACGGACGGCGCGGCATCGGTCACGTCCCGAGCCTGCCACAGGAAATCCCAAGGTCCCAGGCTCAGGGTCGTTTCATGGACCAAGCGACTCGGGCAACCAGGCGCACCGCGCTGCTCGCCTTCGTCGGGTCG
>DASSVD010000037.1:0-15986 GCA_035706365.1 Nocardioidaceae bacterium | reverse complement strand
GTGGGACAGCTCGAGCTTCTCGAACGCCTTGTCGGCGGCCTGGACGAGCGCCACGCCACCACCGGCGACGATGCCCTCCTCGACGGCGGCCTTGGCGTTGCGCACGGCGTCCTCGATGCGGTGCTTGCGCTCCTTGAGCTCCACCTCGGTGGCGGCACCGACATTGATCACCGCAACGCCGCCGGCCAGCTTGGCCAGTCGCTCCTGCAGCTTCTCGCGGTCGTAGTCGGAGTCGCTGTTCTCGATCTCGGCGCGGATCTGGTTGACCCGACCGGCGATCTGGTCGGCGTCGCCGGCGCCCTCGACGATCGTGGTCTCGTCCTTGGTGACGACCACCTTGCGGGCCTGGCCGAGCAGCTCGATGCCGGTGTTCTCCAGCTTCAGGCCGACCTCCTCGGAGATGACCTGGCCGCCGGTCAGGATCGCGATGTCCTGCAGCATCGCCTTGCGACGGTCACCGAAACCGGGAGCCTTGACCGCGACGGACTTGAAGGTCCCGCGGATCTTGTTCACGACCAGGGTGGACAGCGCCTCGCCGTCGACGTCCTCGGCGATGATCAGCAGCGGCTTGCCGGCCTGCATGACCTTCTCGAGCAGCGGCAGCATGTCCTTGACGTTGGACACCTTCTGGTTCGCGACCAGGATGTAGGGGTCCTCGAGGACGGTCTCCATGCGCTCGGCGTCGGTGACGAAGTAGGCCGAGATGTAGCCCTTGTCGAAGCGCATCCCCTCGGTGAGCTCGAGGTCGAGCCCGAAGGTGTTGCTCTCCTCGACGGTGATGACGCCTTCCTTGCCGACCTTGTCCATGGCCTCGGCGATGATCTCGCCGACCTGGGGGTCAGCCGCGGAGATGGAGGCCGTCGAAGCGATCTGCTCCTTGGTCTCGATCTCCTTGGCCATGCCGAGCAGCTGCTCGGAGACGGCCTCGACGGCGCTCTCGATGCCGCGCTTGAGCGCCATCGGGTTCGCACCCGCGGCCACGTTGCGCAGGCCCTCGCGGACCATGGCCTGGGCGAGCACCGTGGCGGTGGTGGTGCCGTCACCGGCCACGTCGTCGGTCTTCTTGGCGACTTCCTTGACCAGCTCGGCGCCGATCTTCTCGTACGGCTCCTCGAGCTCGATCTCCTTGGCGATCGACACGCCGTCGTTGGTGATCGTGGGAGCGCCCCACTTCTTCTCGAGGACGACGTTGCGTCCCTTGGGGCCGAGCGTCACCTTGACGGCGTCGGCGAGCGTGTTCATGCCACGCTCGAGGCCCCGTCGGGCTTCCTCGTTGAAGGCAATAAGCTTCGACATAACTCCTGCGGTTCCTCACGCGTAGAGCAGTGGAGGTCCGAGTCGATGCCCGCGACGGACGACCCCGGCTGGCCCGGCGATCCCTTCCCGCCGGCGCTCGGGGCCTCATCTCCTCGGCCCAGGACTGTCACTCTCACGAGGAGAGTGCTAACCCACTTTTTAGCACTCGGCGCACCCGAGTGCAAGGCGGGGTACGCCGCTCCGGCCGGCGCGGCGCTACCGGTTCGCCCCCGCCATGTCGCCCGTGGTGTCTAGACCTGACCGGATGGCCCGTGTGGACCATTGCCCTGCGTCCGGCGCCCGCCCTAACCTGAGGGGACCTCGTGGGTGCGACGGGGTTTTGGCCGGAGGCGCGCAAGTGTCCTCCGGCCACTTACGTCCCACGACTTCGCGTGCCACAGTGACCTCGTGCTCACCACGTGGCTGACCGACCGGTTCGACCTGCAGGTGCCGGTGATCGGGGCACCGATGGCCGGACCGGGCGAGGGCTCGTTGGCCGCGGCCGTCTCACGTGCCGGCGGCCTCGGCATGATCGGGGTCTCCGGCGCCCGCGACCCCGACTGGATCCGCGGCCAGGGCGAGCTTGCCGCCGCGGCCGGCAAGCCGTTCGGCTTCGGCCTGATGGGCTGGGTGCTCGCCTCCCGGCCCGAGCAGCTCGACGCCGCTCTCGCGTGCCGCCCGGCGCTGGTCTCGGTCAGCTTCGGCCGCACCGGCGAGGGCGACGGCTACGACGACGTGGCCCGCCTCCTCGCCGCCGTGCGGGAAGCCGGCGTCGCGGTGACCACCCAGGTCGGCACCCTCGCCGAGGCGCAACGGGCCGCGGCCGCCGGCGTGGACCTGCTCGTGGCGCGGGGAGGCGAGGGCGGCGGGCACGGACGCGACGAGGTGGCCACCCTGCCGCTGCTGCAGGAGGTGCTGGACCGGGTCCCGGTCCCGACCGTGGCCGCCGGCGGCATCGCCGGCCCGCGCGGGCTGGCAGCCGTGCTCGCGGCCGGCGCGGAGGGTGCGTGGGTGGGCACGGCCCTGCTCGGCTGCACCGAGGCGGGCGGGTCTGCGGCGGCCAAGCGGGCGCTGTTCGCCGGCCGGGACACCTCCACCGCCTACGGGCGGGTCTTCGACGTGGCGCAACGGCTCGACTGGCCGCCGGAGTTCGGGGGCAGGGCGCTGCGCAACAGGTTCTTCGACACCTGGTCCGAGCGTCTCGACGAGCTGGCCGGCGACGACGAGGCCGCGGCCCAGCTCGCGCGCGCCCGGGCCGACCAGGACCTGGAGACCGCCTACGTGTACGCGGGCCAGGGGGTCGGCCTGCTCGCGGAGGAACGCAGCGCCGCCGACGTACTCGCCGACTTCGCGACCGCAGAGAAGCTGCTGCGCCGCTTCGCGCCGCCGCGTTGAGTCGACGAATGCCGCAGCCTCAGCCCCCGGCGACCGCCGGGATCACCGAGATCTGGACCCCCTCGGGGGTCTTGGTGTCCAGGGCGTCGAGGAACCGGACGTCGTCGTTGCCGACGTAGACGTTGACGAACCTGCGGATCGCGCCCTGCTCGTCCAGGATCCGCCCCTTGATGCCGGGGTAGGAGGCGTCCAGGTCGTCGAGGACGGCGGCCAGGGTCTCGCCCTGCGCGCTCACCTCGGACTCCCCGCCGGTGTAGGTGCGCAGGATGGTCGGGATGCGGACTCGTACCGTGCTCACGTGCGGCTCCTCAGACCAGGCCGGTGTCGGTGAAGGCGGTGTAGCTGGGGTCGATCGTAGCGGCGGGACCGACCCGGTCGGCCACGGCGTCGAGCGTCTTGAGGCCGTCGCCGGTGTTGAACACGACGGTCTCCTGGTCGGGGTCGAGCTGCCCGGTCTCCACCAGCTTCTTCAGCGTCGCGACGGTGACCCCGCCGGCGGTCTCGGCGAAGACTCCCTCGGTGCGGGCCAGCAGCTGGATCCCTTCCCGGACCTCCTCGTCGGTGACGTGTTCGACCGCGCCGCCGGTGCGCCGGGCGACGTCGAGCACGTAGGGACCGTCGGCCGGATTGCCGATCGCCAGCGACTTGGCGATGGTGTCCGGCTTGACCGGGCGGACCACGTCGTGGCCGTCCTTGTACGCCGCGGCGACCGGGGAGCACCCCTCGGCCTGCGCCCCGAAGATCCGGTACGGCGTGTCCTCGACCAGGCCCAGCCGGGCCAGCTCGGTGAAGCCCTTGTCGACCTTGGTCAGCTGGGACCCGGACGCGACCGGGATCACCACCTGCTGCGGCAGCCGCCAGCCGAGCTGCTCGGCGACCTCGAACCCGAGTGTCTTGGACCCCTCCGCGTAGTAGGGGCGCACGTTGACGTTCACGAAGGCCCAGTCGTCACGCTCTCCCGCGATCTCCGAGGCCAGCCGGTTCACGTCGTCGTAGTTGCCGCGGACCGCGACCAGCGAGTCGGTGTAGACGGCGCTGGTGACCACCTTGGGGGTCTCCAGGTCGTGCGGGATGAGCACCACGGTCTTCATCCCGGCGCGGGCGCCGGCCGCGGCCACCGCGTTGGCGAGGTTGCCGGTCGAGGGGCAGGCGAACACCCGCATTCCCAGCTCGCGCGCTGCCGACAGCGCCACCGCGACGACCCGGTCCTTGAAGGAGTGGGTGGGGTTGCCCGAGTCGTCCTTGACCCAGAGGTTCTTCAGGCCCAGCGCGCGCCCCAGGTTGTCGGCCTTGAGCAGGCGGGTGAACCCGGGCTCGGTGTTCGGGCTGGAGGCGATGTCGGTGGGCACCGGCAGCAGCGGCTGGTAGCGCCAGATGTTCTTCGGGCCGGCCTCGATCTGCGCGCGGGTCAGCGACGGCAGGTCGTAGCCGACCTCGAGGGGACCGAAGCACTCCGGACACGCGTAGTGCGGGCCGAGCTCGCGGGTGGCGCCGCACTCGCGACAGGCCAGGTGCGTCGCGTTGCCGAAGGCGCCGGGGCGCAGGGGGGCGCCGGTGACCGAAACGGGGGTGTCGACCAGGGACGTGCTCAAGGAGACCTCCTTCTCATCTTCCCCGGGGGCCGACTCTCGGCTCGGGACGGAATTAGCACCGTGACCACGGCGTCCCGCCCCGGGTCGGGGCTGTCGGAGGTCGCTACGTGGCGGGTTGCCGGGGCTTCGTCGGGCCGTTCCCTCTGCCCCTCTCGATGAGCAGGAACAACTCTAGGCGCGCGTCTCACGATGCGCACATCGGGTCCGACATCCGAGACGCGGTGTCTCAGTCCGGTGCCAGCGCGGCGTCTCCGGCCGGTGCCAGTGCGGTCTCTCCGCCCGGTGCCAGTGCGGTGCCTCAGGCGGGCCGCGGTTGTCACGGTCGGCACCCTCATCGGCCGGTGGTGACCTGCCGATCGTGACGAGCGGGAGCGTGCGCCGCCGTTGAGCGATCATGGGGACCGGATGGACGCAGCGACGCCGTCCAGCCGCGCACCCGGTGCGCGTTGCACGCCCTGTGCATCGACCGAGGACAGGAGCCGAGCGTGAGGATCCCAACGTGGTGGTGGCGCCGAGCGGCGAACCTGGCCAACGGCTCCACCCTGATCGGACTCGCCTTGGCACGCCTGGCCGGAACCAGCAGATCGCCCGGCCCGCGCGGCCTGGTGCTCGCGGGCCGCGCCAGGCTCCTGCTGCCGGGCGCGTCCGCGGTGACCGTGGGCGACGTGGTGCTGACCCGGCATCCGGCGTCCTGGCTCCTCGAGCGTCCGCGGCTGCTGACGCACGAGGAGCGGCACGCGTGGCAGTACGCCGCCTGCCTCGGGCTGCCGATGCTTCCGGCGTACGGCGTGTTCGCGGCCTGGTCCTGGCTGCGCACCGGCAACCCCGGAAGCCGCAACCTGTTCGAGCGGCTCGCCGGCCTCGCCGACGGCGGCTATCCGGAGATCAGCCGGCGTCCCCCGCGTGCCGCGCAGCGCCGCCCGCATCACCCGCCAACCGCCTGAGCAGCCCCATCACCCCGTCCGGTCCGTCGACGACCACGTCGGCGAGCTCGACCAGGGCCTGCTGCTCCTCCGACCCCGAACAGACCAGCAGCGTCGGATGGCCCGCCTCGCGCAGCGCGGCGACCGCGCGGAAGGCCTCCACGTCGCCCAGGTCGTCGCCGGCGAAGACGAACCCGTCCGCGCCGAGCTCGTCGTGCAGCGCGCGGACTGCCTCGCCCTTGTGCATCCCGGGCGCCCGCACCTCCAGCACGAACCGTCCCGGCTCGACGTCCAGCCCGTGCCGACGCGCCGCCTCGGTGACCGCGGGCAGCAGCCGCTCGAAGGCGGCCTGCGGGTCGGCCAGCCGTCGGGTGTGCACCGCGACCGCGATCTGCTTGTCCTCCACGTAGGCGTCTGCGGCGTCGTGCTCGCCGAGCAGCGCAGGGAGCTCGGCGCGCAGCTCGACCAGCCCCGGCGGGGCTTCGGGTGAGGAGAAGCGACGGTCCGCCGAGTCCCAACGCTCGTTGCCGTACTGCCCGAGCACCAGCAGCCGGGCCCCCTCCGGGAGCCGGTCGGCGACCTCGTCGAGACGCCCCAGCCGGACGGCCTGCTGCGCGGGACGGCCGGTGATCACCGCCACCGCCCGCACCCGCGCGGCCAGCTCGACGAGCACGTCGGGCCCGTCCGGGTGGATCACCGCGGAGGCCGGGTCCGGCACGATCGGCGAGAGCACCCCGTCGAAGTCCAGCCCGACCACGGTGCGGGCGGCCGCACGCACCACGGCGAGGTAGCGGTCGTCGCCGGTCACGTCCATGGGTCCACTCAACCAGTCGCCGCGCTTCGGCGTGCCAGCGCTCAGGAGTAGGACGCGGTCAGGATCACGGTGAGCCGGTCGAAGCGCATCGGCGAGATCGCCGGCTTGACCCGGGTGATGCCGAGGTCCTTGGCGAGCAGCTTGGCCGCGCCGTGCAGCCGCTCGGGGTAGTACACCGTGGAGCTCGGGATGGTGCCGTACCAGTTGTCCGAGCCGACGACCTGCCAACCGGCGCCGGCCAGGGTGTCCGCGGTCGAGCCGGCCAGCCCGGAGATGCCGGAGTTGTTGTAGACCTCGACGAACACGTCGCCGCGGCGCACCTCGGGCCGCTTCTTCTTGTGATGTCCGGCGTCCGCGGACTTCTCGCCCTCACGCAGCACCGGCCGGGGGGCCGTGCTGGGATCGGTCGGGCTCGCCGACGCCTCCGCCGAACGCGTCGCCCCGACCGGCGTCGTGGCCGCGGGCTCATCGGGGCCGCCGCCGGTACCGAGGAAGGCCACCGCGGCCAGCACCACCGCGACGAGCGAGACCAGCGCCACCGGGGAGGGCAGCGCCACCCCGCGCTCGTCGCGTCGCGGAGCGGTCACCTCAGACCTCGAAACCGAGCCGACGCGCGGAACGGGCCCGCTGGCGCGCGGCACGCAGCCGGCGCAAGCGGCGAACCAGCAGCGGGTCGAACGCCAGCGCGTCCGGGCGGTCGATCAGCGCGTTGAGCACCTGGTAGTAGCGCGTGGAGGACATGTCGAACTTCTCCCGCACCGCCTGCTCCTTGGCGCCGGCGTACTTCCACCACTGGCGCTCGAAGTTGAGGATCTCGCGGTCCCGCTCGGAGAGCTCGTTCGCCTCGGCACGGTCGTCTCCGTGGTTCAGAGCGTTCGCGGCGTCCATGTCTCTCCTGCGGGTGGGCGGCGGTGGCGGGTCCATGCTAGGCGACGAACCACAACCATGTCATTCGCGTCGCCGCGTGTTGCGGACACCCACCACAATGGGGCGGTGGCCTCCATCCTGACAAACCTGCCCGCACTGGATCTCCCCAGCGGCCCGCCGGTGGCCGAGCCGCTGCCCGCCGACCGCCCGGTGCGCTGGGGCATCCTGGCCACCGGCGCGATCGCGCGCTCCTTCGCGCGCAACCTGCTGGTCCTCCCCGACGCCGAGGTCGCCGCCGTCGCGTCGCGGCGTACCGAGTCCGCGCGGCAGTTCGCCGACCTGGTCGCCGGCGAGGCCCGCACGGCCGGGCGGGAGCACCCGCGTCCGCGGGCGTACGGCTCCTACGAGCAGCTGGTCGCCGACCCGGACGTGGACGTCGTGTACGTCGCCACTCCGCACGCGCTGCACAAGGAGAACGTGCAGCTCGCCTTCGAGGCCGGCAAGCCGGTGCTGTGCGAGAAGGCGCTCACCCTCAACGCCCGCGACGCCCGGGAGCTGGTGGCACAGGCCCGGTCGCGCGGGCTGTTCTTCATGGAGGCGATGTGGATGCGCTGCCACCCGGTGGTGCGGCGGATCCAGCAGCTGGCCCGCGACGGCGTGCTGGGCGAGGTCCAGCAGGTCCGCGCCGACCTCGGCTTCCTCGTGGATCGCCCGGACACCGACCGGCTGCTCGCGCCCGAGCTCGGTGGCGGCGCCCTGCTCGACATGGGGATCTACCCGCTCACCTTCGCCTGGCTGTTCCTCGGCGAGCCGGACCGGGTCGCCGCGGCCGCCACCATGTCGCCGGCGGGAATCGACCTGAACGTGTCGGTCAGCCTGGGCTACGCGTCGGGCGCGGTCGCCTCGCTGTCCTCGACGATGACCGCCTGGTCCCCGCGCACCGCCTCGGTGGCCACCGACCGCGGCCGCCTGGACCTGCCGGAGGCCTTCCACCACCCCTCGTCCGCGCGCTGGGTCGCCGACGGCGAGGTGGAGGAGATCACCCCAGCGCACGCCGGCCCGGTCCTGGGGACCGGGCTGGCCAACGAGGCCGCCGAGGTGATCCGCTGCCTGCGCACCGGGCAGCTGGAGTCGCCGCTGGTGCCCCTGGACGAGACCGTGGCCCTGATGGGGCTGATGGACACCATTCGCGAGCGCATCGGTCTGGTCTACGACGCGGACCATTGAGCCCGGCGAAACTGGGTACGACGCGATGCCGATTTCCCAGCGAGAACTAGGGTTTGACACGTGAGCACACCGTCCCAGGCCGACCTGGTCATCGTCGCCAACCGCCTCCCGGTCGACCGGGTGGTGAACCCGGACGGGTCGGTGGACTGGCGGCGCTCGCCCGGGGGCCTGGTCACCGCGATCGAGCCGGTGATGCGCGCCAACGACGGTGCGTGGATCGGCTGGTCGGGCGGCACCGACCCGGACCTGGAGCCGTTCGTCGAGGACGGCCTGGGGCTGGTGCCGGTGGCGCTCACCGAGCAGGAGATCCGCGAGTTCTACGAAGGCTTCTCCAACGCCACGCTGTGGCCGCTCTACCACGACGTGGTGGCCAAGCCGGAGTTCCACCGCGAGTGGTGGGACTCCTACGTCCGGGTGAACCGCCGCTTCGCCGAGAAGGCCGCCGACATCGCGGCCGAGGGCGCGACGGTGTGGGTGCACGACTACCAGATGCAGCTGGTCCCGGCGATGCTGCGCGAGCTGCGCGCGGACCTGCGCATCGGCTTCTTCCTGCACATCCCCTTCCCGCCGGCCGAGCTGTTCCAGCAGCTGCCGTGGCGTCGCCAGCTCCTCGAGGGGCTGCTCGGTGCCGACGTGGTGGGCTTCCAGCGGCCGGGGGCGGCGCAGAACTTCGTCCGGCTGGTCCGCCAGCGCGTCGGTCACAAGACGCACCGCGACATGGTCTACCTGCCCGAGGGCCGCACCGTGCAGGCCGGCAGCTTCCCGATCTCCATCGACGTCGCCGGCCTGGAGGAGCAGGCCCGCTCCGAGCCGGTGCAGCAGCGCGCGAAGGAGATCCGCGAGCAGCTCGGCAACCCGCGCCAGGTGCTGCTCGGCGTGGACCGGCTGGACTACACCAAGGGCATCTATGCGCGTCTGCGCGGCTACAGCGAGCTGATCGCCGAGGGCCACATCGACGTCGAGGACACCGTCTTCGTCCAGGTCGCGACGCCCTCGCGCGAGCGGGTCGAGCAGTACCGCGTGCTCCGTGACGACATCGACCGGCTGGTGGGGCGGATCAACGGCGACCTGGGCAAGATCGGCCGGCCGGCGATCTCCTACCTGCACTCGTCGTTCCCACGTGAGGAGATGGCCGCGCTCTACCGGGCGGCCGACGTGATGGTGGTGACCCCGCTGCGCGACGGGATGAACCTGGTCGCCAAGGAGTACGTCGCCTGCCGCTACGACGGCGACGGCGCCTTGGTGCTCTCGGAGTTCGCCGGTGCGGCCGACGAGCTGCGCCAGGCGTTCTTGATCAACCCCTACGACATCAACGGGATGAAGTCCTCGATCCTCGAGGCGCTGCACGCCAGCCCGCGCGAGCGCGGCAAGCGGATGCGCGCGATGCGCAAGACCGTCGCCGAGCACGACGTCAAGGACTGGGCCAACGGCTTCCTGGAGGTGCTGGGCCAGGCACGTCCCCTGCACCACAAGCAGGTGCGGCCCGCCCGGCGCAGCTGAGCCGCGCCGGACGGACCGCCGGAACCCCCGGCCTCAGCTCGCGGGCGGGATGTTCTGGTTGATGTGCAGGAAGTTGTCCGGGTCGTAGCGCCGCTTCACCTCGGCCAGCCGGTCGAAGTTGCCGCGGTAGGAGGCCCGGACCCGATCGTCGCCCTCGTCCATCATGAAGTTGACGTAGGCGCCACCGGCCGAGGTCGGGTGCAGCTCGGTCCAGTAGTCCTTGCACCAGCGGGTGATCGCCTCCCGGTTGGCCGGGTCCGGGTCGACCCCCACGATCACCCCGGCCCAGCCGCCGTTGCGGTAGGCGAACGGCGTCGCGTCCTCGGACACCCGGGCCGTCGCGCCGTCGATCGGGTAGAGGTGCATGGTCGAGTGGCCGGTGGGCAGCTGCGCGGCGTACTTGAGGTGGGTCTCGATCGCCTCGTCGGTGATCTCCTCGAAGAAGTCGGCACGCCAGTACCACTGCAGCCCCGGGGGGTACAGCGCGTTGAAAGCGCTGTTCAGCATCGAGAACGGCATCGGCTGCAGCCCGTCCACGAGCGGCCGGCCGTACTCGCGGACCGGCGCCAGCACGTCGTCGGCCCGGTCGTGCGCCCCGGTGTAGCACCAGACGATGCCGCACACCTTGCGTCCCCACAGGTCCTCGGGGAACGGCGGGGCCGGCGGGACGGTGAGCATCCCGAACCAGCCGCTGAGCTCCTCGGGCAGGGCGGGCAGCAGGTCGCGGTACCAGCGCATCACGTCGGCGGCGTCCTCGAGGCTGTAGAGGATGGGCCCGCCGATGATGGTGCCGGCCTCGCCCACCGGGTGGCAGCGGAACGTGAACGAGGTGACCACCCCGAAGTTGCCGCCGCCGCCGCGCAGCGCCCAGAACAGATCGGGGTGGTGATCCTCGTCGGCCACCACGAGCCGCCCGTCGGGGAGCACGAGGTCCGCCGAGACCAGGTTGTCCACGGTCAGCCCGTAGCGCCGGGCCAGGTAGCCGATGCCACCGCCCAGGGTCAGTCCGGCCACGCCGGTGGAGCTGATCATGCCGGCCGGCGTGGCCAGGCCGAACGGGACCGTCGCGTGGTCCACGTCGGCCCAGGTGCACCCGCCGTCCACCCGCACGGTCCCGCGCGAGGGGTCGACGGTGGTGCTGCGCATCTGAGACAGGTCGATCATCAGCGCGTCGTCCCAGACGCCGAGGCCGCCCGCGTTGTGCCCGCCGCCGCGCACCGACACCTCGATGTCGTAGGTGCGGGCGAACCGGACGCAGGCCACCACGTCGGCAGCGTCGCGACAGGTGGCGACGGCCGCCGGGCGGCGGTCGATCATGCCGTTGTAGACCGCGCGGACGCGGTCGTAGGCCGGGTCCTCCGGCCGGGTCAGGGTGCCGAGCAGCTGTTGCTGGAGCTCCTCGAACGGGGCCTGGGCCGGTGCAGCGGTCGTGGTCATCTCTGCTCCTTCGCACGGGTGCCCGCGTCTCGGGCACGTCGAGGACGCTAGGAGCGTGCCGTTCGCGCAGCGTTCGGCGCGGAGCCGGCCGGCGTTCCGCGGGGCGTTCGCAGGCCCGTCTCCCCCAGCGTGCGGCGTACCCGTGCGGCCAGCGCCAGGCTGCCCTGGTCCTCGGCGGTGGCGACGGCGGCCGCGAGCAGGGACGCGCGCTGGTGCGGCCCGGCCAGGGCTGCCCGCTGGCGCAGCACCTCCGGAAGCCACCACGCGTCGCCCAGGGTCTGAGCCGAGGACCGGGCGGCGTCCAGCGTCGCGGCGGCCGCCGCGGTCTGGCCGGTGTCACACTGCAGGTCGGCGAGCAGCCCGAGCCAGTAGGGCATCCGGACCAGGGCGTTCTGGACGCGCAGGTTCGCCACGCCACGGCGGGCCAGTGCCAGGCCCTCCGGACCACCGCGCAGCCAACCGTCGAGCACCAGGCCCCACTCCCGGTAGTAGGCGAAGCCGTAGCGCTCGCAGACCTCGGCCAGCTCGCGCACCGCGCGGCGCAGCGCGGTGCGCTCCCCGAGGAGCTGTTGGGTCACCGCGCCGTAGGCGATGGCCACGGCCAGGCTGTAGGGGTGGCCCAGCTCGCGGGCCCGGCGTACGGCCGCCGATGCCCGCGCCGCCGCGGTGTCGGGCTGGGCGACCAGCCAGTGGGCGTGCGCGGACCACGCCAGCGCGTGCACGTCCGGGTGGGTGCCGACCACCAGCGACTCCGCCCCCGCGCACCGCTCGTGGGCGATGTCGAAGTGCTCGATCGCCTCGGCCGGGTGTCCGAGCGTCACCGTCGAGCCCGCGTAGGCGAAGTGCGCCTCCCCGAGGAGTACGTCGTCGGAGACCGCGATCGTCAGTGCGTCCCGGATCAGCCGGTGGGACTCGCCGACCCGCCCCTGGACGAACCGGGAGGCCCACAACGCCATCAGCCCCTGCATCTGCGTGCTGGCCGGGGCGGTCTCGCGGGCGAGGTCGACGGCTCGTTCGAGCACCCGTTGCAGCTCCGCGGAGGCGTAGCCGCGCCACGCGGTCAGCGGTGCCGCCATCGCCAGCAGCACGTCCAGCTCGCGCAGGTCCCGGTAGCGCCCCGCCGGCAGCTGGTCGGTCACCCGCTGCGCCTCGCGGAGCAGGCGCACCGCCTCGGGCAGCGCGAAGCGTCCCGCGGCGATGGTGGCCGCCTCGGTGTAGTGGTTCAGCGCCCGGTCCGGCCGGCCGCCCCGGTCGTACTGGTCGGCCAGCAGCCCGGCCACGTCGTCGCCGTAGGTGCCGCCGGCCAGCTCGAGTGCCTGGGCCAGCCGGCGGTGCAGCAGCCAGCGGCGGGGCGGGCTGATCCGGTCGTACGCCGCGGCGCGCAGCAGGTCGTGGGAGAAGGCGTAGCCCGCCCCCACCTCGCGCAGGATCCGGGCCCGCCACAGCTCGTCCACGGCGCCCGTGACGCGCACGGCGTCGAGGTCGCTGGCCTCGCTGAGCAGGTCCAGCGTCACGTCGCGTGGGAGCGCCGAGGCGAGCGCGGCCACGTCGCGCGCGTCGGGAGACAGTTGGTCCAGCCGTCGGCGCAGCACCGCGGCGGGCGGGGTCGGGTCGGCCGAGCGCGAGCGCACCGCCTCCACCACGAACAGCGGGAACCCTCCGGTGGTGGCGTGCAGCACCGCCACCTGGACCGGGTCGAGCCGGCGACCGGCCAGCGAGGCGGCCAGGGTGCCGGTCTCCTCGATCGACAGCGCCGCCACGGTCACCTCCGCCAGGATCCCGGCGGCACGCTGCCGCGACACCCAGCCGAGGACGTCCTCGTCCGCGGCGGCGTCGGGCTCGCGCAGGGTCAGCACGACCATCAGCCGGCGGCGGGGCGCCAGCGCCTGCAGACTGCTCAGCCACGACAGCGTCTGCTGGTCGCACCACTGCACGTCGTCGAGCACGAGCAGGAGCGGCTGCTCGACCCGCAGCACCGCCTGGGCCAGCCCCTCGAAGAACCGCTGCCGCTGCCAGGCATCCACCATGGCGCGCTCGCCGCTGCCCACGGCCGCGGGACTGCCGGGATCCTGGTGCGCGTCGTCGGGCACGAGCCGCTGCACCTCCCGCCGCCAGACCGGCTCCAGGGACCGGGTGGCCGCAGCCAGCACCGGCTGGCGCAGCCAGGCGGCGACCGGCGCCATCGCCAACCGGCCGGAGAGGTCGAAGCACTGGGCGGCGGCGACCGCGCCGCCGCCCGCACGCACGAGCCGGGCGAGCTCGTGGGCCAGCCGGGTCTTGCCGACCCCGGCCGGTCCCCGCACGACGGCCAGCACCGTGCGTCCCGAGTCGGCCCGGCGCCACAGGTCCGTCAACCGTCGGAGCACGGCGTCACGGCCCACCAGGGGCGCCGAGCGGACCCGGCCCCGTCCGCCGGCACCCGGTGGCAGCCCGGCGGGCCGCGAGCGACGGCCCGCCCCGGCGGACGTTCCACCCTCGCTGTCCCCCGCCGTCCTGCCCGGCATCGTCGGTGGCGCCGTCCCCGGCACCGCGTGGGGAAGCACCCCGCTCCGGGCCAGATGACGCTCGAGCGCCTGGCGGGTCGTCGCGTCCGGGGTGATGCCCAGCTCGCGCTCCAGCACCGCCGCGCAGTGGTGGTAGGTGCTGACCAGGCCGCCCCGGTCGCCCTGCTCCGCCTGCAGGGCCATGAGCTGTCGGTAGCCGACCTCCTCCAGCGGCTGCAGCGTGATGCGCAGCCGGGCCGCCGCGAGCCGCTCGGCGAGGTCGTCGCGGTCGCGGCCGACCCGGGTCCCCGCACGCAGGTCGCACAGGTCGGCGCAGTGCCGGCGTACCAGCTCCCGGATCTCGAGCACCCACTCCTGGTCCAGGCCGGGCAGGAAGTCCCCGCCGTAGGCCTCGATCCCGCGGCGGGCGTGAGCGACCACCGCCTCGGGGTCGTCGCGGCCACGCGCCTCCCGGGCCGCGACCCACGCGGCCTCGACCTCGCGCAGGTCGACCCGCGTGCGCCCGGGACCGGGGCCGCCGGGGGCCCCGCTCTCGATCTCTGCGTCGTCCGCCGGGTCGCCCGCCGGGTCGGCCCAGCACAGGTCCGTGGCGCTGACCCGGAGCTGCGCGTCGTCGTCGAGCAGGCGGCGCAGCGCGTGCAGCTCACGGCGCAGGTTGGTCAGGGCCTGCGCGTCGGAGGAGTCCGGCCACAGCAGACCGGCCAGGCGCTGCCTCGGCTGGGGGGAGCCCGCGTGCCAGGCCAGCAGGCCCGCGAGCGCAAGCGGTCGCCCCGCCCGGGCCAGGGCCCGTCCGGTGTGGTCGTCGATCAGGGCCTGCTCCCCCAGCAGGCGGATCCGCACCATGGCGTTGCCTTTCCTCCCTGGCACTGTAGTGAGGATCCGGAGTTGACGCACCGGTAACCTGCGGCCATGGATCTGATCCCGAAGCCGGACCAGGTCGTCGCCGCGGCCAGCAACGTCGCTCACAAGGTGCTGTACGGCGGGGTGGCCGACCTCCGCCCGATGCCGCGGACGCTGATCGACGACGGGACGCTCCGGGAGGTCTACCACTACCTGCCGAGTGCCAGCGCCCCGCCGCACGGCGACCCGGTGCTGATGGTCACGCCGCTGGCCGCGCCGGCGCTCTGCTTCGACCTGCGCCGCGGCTGCTCGCTGGCCGAGCACCTGGTGCGCGGCGGTCGCCCCACCTACCTCGTCGAGTACGGCGAGGTGTCCTTCGCCAACCGCGCCCTGGGCATGGAGCACTGGATCGACGAGGTGATCCCGACCGCCATCCGCGAGGTCAGCGCGCACGCCGGAGGCCGGCCGGTGCACCTGGTCGGCTGGAGCCTCGGCGGCACGTTCGCGCTGCTCACCGCGGCCGACGACCCGGACCTTCCGGTGCGCTCGCTGACCGTCCTCGGCGCGCCGGTGGACGTCACGCAGGTGCCCCTGGTCGCCCCGCTGCGACCGTTCCTGGGACTGGCCGGCGACCGGGGCGGCATGGTCACCCAGGCCTACCGACTGCTCGGCGGGGCACCCAAGCCCCTGGTGCGCCGCGCCTTCCAGCTCAGCAGCGTGAACAAGCTGGTCACCAAGCCGGTCGCGCTGGCCTCGAAGCTCGACGACGCCGACTTCCTGGCCCAGGTCGAGGCGGTGGACCGGTTCACGGCCAACATGATCGCCTACCCCGGCCGGACGTTCGGGCAGCTCTACCACCGGATCCTCAAGGGCAACCAGCTCGCCTCCGGCGTGGTCACCGTCGACGACCGCGACATCGCGCTGGCCGACCTGCGCTGCCCGCTGCTGGTCTTCGCCGGGGAGAACGACACGATCGCGCCGGTCGGCTGCGTGCGTCCGCTGGTCGACCTGGTGCCGCACGCCGACCCGGTGCGCTTCGAGACGGTGCCGGGCGGCCACCTGGGCATGCTCACCGGGCGGGCGGCACGCAGCACCACCTGGCCGCTGCTGGACCGGTTCCTCGACGCCACCGGCGGTCAGGGCGACGCTGGTGCCACCGGCGGTCAGGGCGACGCTGGTGCGGCCGCGGCGATCGGGGCCAACCCCCGGCGACGGCACGCGTCGGCCGCATCCCGCGCCCTCTCCGGGCCCCGGCCGTGACGATCCGTTCTGCCCCGAGGCTGGTGCTCGCGCTCGTGCTGGCCGGCTGCACCGGCAGCGACGCCTCGGCCCCGGAGGCCGGTCCCTCTGCGCAGCCGTCCCCGCCCGGGGCGTCGGGTTCAGCGCGACCGGGCACGGCGTACGACCGGTATGTGGCGCTGGGCGACTCCTACACCGCGGCGCCCTACGTGCCGAGCACCGCGCTCGCGAACGGCTGCCTGCGCTCGGACGCGAACTACCCGGCGCGCGTGTGCGGCCGAACGTGTGCTGGGGCGCGGTCAGGTCGGAGGTCCGGGCCCCGCTGCAGCTGACGTCGACCAGGTCCGCGTCG
>DASSVD010000036.1:0-7301 GCA_035706365.1 Nocardioidaceae bacterium | reverse complement strand
CCTGGTCACCGCCTGCATGCGGGCGGAGACCGAGGTCGCCGGCGCGCCCACCGGCGGCATGGACCAGACGGTCGCCCTGCTCGCCGAGCGCGAGCACGCCCTCCTGATCGACTGCGAGGACTGGTCGGTCGAGCAGGAGCCCTGGGACCCCGCCCGCGCCGGACTCGAGCTGCTCGTGGTCGACACGCGCGCCCACCACACTCTGGTCGACGGTGGGTACGAGTCCCGTCGCCGCGAGTGCGAGCAGGCCGCCCGCCAGCTGGGTGTGCCTTCGTTGCGCCGCGTGGATGACGTCGCCGCCGCACTCGACCGGCTCACCGACCCGACGGTGCGACGTCGGGCGCGGCACGTGCTGACCGAGATGGCGCGTGTCACCGAAGCGGTCGAGCAGCTGCGCGCGCAGGACTTCGCCGCGCTGGGGCGGACCTTCGACGCCTCCCACGTCTCGATGCGCGACGACTTCGAGATCTCGTGCGCGGAGCTCGACGCCGTGGTGGACACCGCCGTGCGGCACGGCGCCCTGGGGGCGCGGATGACCGGCGGTGGCTTCGGCGGCTCGGCCCTCGCCCTTGTCCCCCAGGACCGCGTCGGCGCTGTGGTCGAGGCGATCGCACAGGTGTTTGCGGACCGCGGCTGGCCCTCCCCCGGCTTCGTGCCCGCCGCCGCAGGGCCGGGAGCTCGCCGGCTGCGCTGACCCGCGCTGCGCGGCTGCTAGGCGGCGGTCACGCCGCCGATCCGGTTCTCCCGGAACGCGTCCACGAACAACGCGTGGTCGCGACGTACCTGTGCGGCGTAGTCCCGCCCGAAGCCGACGATGTCCTCGACGAACTCCTCGCGCCGCCCCTCGACCGCGGCCGCGATGACGTCCTCGGTCTGGAACCGCACCAGCGTCTGGTCGCTGTCCTCGTCCGAGGCGCAGTGCACCTTCGCCGTGGCTCGGCCCAGGCACTCGACCACCTGGGCCATCTCGTCGGGTTCGTTGATCTCCGACCAGTCCAGGTCCGCCTCGTAAGGCGACACCTCGGCGACCACGTAGCCCGCACCCTCCAGCTCGGTGTAGCCCAGCAGCGGGTCGGTGTGCACCTGCAGCGCCCGTTGGCTGACCACCGTGCGGTGCCCCTCGTGCTCGAAGTAGCGCTCCACCTCCGAGCGGTCCACGAACCGGCTCACGGCCGGCACGTTCGCCTGCTTCATCGACAGCACGACATCGTTGTCCAGCGACTGGCTGAAGCCCTCGACCAGCACGTTGTACGCCGGGAGCCCCGCGCTGCCGATGCCGAACCCGGACTTGCCGATCACGTCGCGCACCTCGTAGAAGAGGTCGCGGTCGTAACGCTTCGGCTCGGGGATGGTGTCGCGGTAACGGGCGAACGCCTCGAGCACCCGGTCCCGCTCCGTGCCGTCGAGCCGCCGCACCGTGCGGTCCTCGGCGAACACCCGGGCGTGGTCCTCGAGCCGGGTCATCCCGTCCAGCATCGCGACCCGGGAGAACCCGCGCGCCGCGACCAGCACGTCGTGCACCGGTCCCTCGGTGTTGTCCAGGTGCAGCGCGAAGTCGTCGTCGTCGACCGAGCCGCGGTAGTGGTCGACCTGGTCGAGGTAGGCCCGCAGGTAGCGGCGTACGAGATCACGCACGCTCTCCGACGGCAACGCCTTCTGCCAGCCGAGCAGCGCCAGGCTCGCCGCGAAGCGGCGCAGGTCCCACGAGAAGTGTCCGATGTAGGCCTCGTCGAAGTCGTTGACGTCGAAGACCAACCGTCCGCCGGAGTTCATGTAGGTCCCGAAGTTCTCCACGTGCAGGTCGCCGTGGATCCAGATCGCCCCGGCGCGCTCGTCGTCCCACGCGTCGTCCATCGCGGTCACGTCGCGGTAGAACAGGCACGCCGTCCCCCGGTAGAACGCGAACGGGTCGGCGGCCATCTTCCGGAACTTCACGCGGAACGCCCGCGGGTCGGCGGCCATCAGGTCGGCGAACGCCGCCTCGAGGACGTCGATGATGGTCTGCTGGCGCTCGGCGGTGTCCTGGTGCGTGCTCACGCCACCACCGTAGCCACGCGCCGGTGAGCACCCCGAGCGCCATGACAGTCCCGGGCAGGGGCCCACCGGGCCCCGCGCGGCTACTTCAGCTCGGCGGAGGACTTGCCCAGCAGTCGCCGGGCGACAATGAGCTGCTGGATCTGCTGGGTGCCCTCGAAGATGTCCAGGATCTTGGAGTCGCGGGCCCACTTCTCCAGAAGCTCGTGCTCGCCGTAGCCCACGGTCCCGGCCAGCTCGACGCACCGCAGGGTGATGTCGCTGCCCACCCGGCCCGCCTTCGCCTTGGCCATCGACGCCTGCAGGGAGTTCGGCTCGCGGTTGTCGGCCATCCAGGCCGCCTGCAGGGTCAGCAGGTACGCCGCCTCCCAGTCCGCCTCCAGCTGCAGGAACGTGGCGGCGGCAGCCGACTGCGTCAGCGCCGGCCGGTCGTAGTCGGCCGCCACCCCGGCCTCCTGCAGCAGCTCGCGGGTCAGCTCGAGGGAGGCTCGGGCGCAGCCGACCGCCATCGCCGCGACCAGCGGCCGGGTGTTGTCGAAGGTCGCCATCGCCCCGGCGAAGCCGCCGCCGCTGGTGTCGACCTCCGGACTGCCCAGCAGGTTCTCCTTGGGCACCCGGCAGTTCTCGAAACGGATCGTGGCGGTGTCGGAGGCGCGGATGCCGAGCTTGTCCTCGAGGCGCTCGACCGTCATCCCCGGCGTGCCCTTCTCCACCACGAAGGACTTGATCGCCGCCCTGCCCTGGCTCTTGTCCAGCGTCGCCCACACCACGATGGCGTCGCTGCGCGCACCGGCGGTGACGAAGATCTTCTCGCCGTTGATCACGTAGCAGTCGCCGTCGAGCACGGCGGTGGTGCTGATGTTCGCCGAGTCCGAGCCGCAGCCGGGCTCGGTGATCGCCATCCCGGCCCACAGCCCTTTGAACCGCTCCTGCTGCTCGGCGTCGGCCACCGAGGCGATCGCGGAGTTGCCCAGGCCCTGGCGCGGCATCGACAGCAGCAGCCCCACGTCACCCCAGCACATCTCCATGATCGAGAGCACCGAGGCGAGGTTGGACCCGTTGCGGGTGCCGGCGGCCTCCGACGGGCCGTCCGAGCCGCCCGAGCCGGAGCGGCGTACGCCGGAGGCTCCGGCCCCGTTGGCGGCGCCGGACTCGCTGAGCCCGTCCACCATCGCCGCCAGCATGTCGAGCTCCTTGGGGTACTCGTGCTCGTTGCGGTCATAGGTGCGGGAGTTCGGTCGCAGCAGGTTCATCGCGACCTGGTGTGCCTGGGCCACGAGCGGGCGGAACTTGCGCGGAGTCTCCAGGTTGATGGTCATACCAGCACCGCTCCTTCCATCACACCGATGGCCCGCAGGTCGCGGTACCACCGCTCGACCGGGTGCTCCTTGACGAAGCCGTGCCCACCGAGCAGCTGCACGCCGTCGTTGCCGATCTGCATCCCGCGCTCGGCGCACAGGCGCCGGGCCAGCGCCACCTCGCGGGCGTGGCTGCGGCCCTGTGCGGCGCGGCTCGCCGCCCGGTAGGTCACCAGCCGCATCGCCTGCAGCTCGATGCCGATGTTGGCGACCAGGAATGCCACGGACTGGCGGTGGCTGATCGGCTCGCCGAACGCCTGCCGCTCGTTGACGTAGGGGATGACGTAGTCCAGGACGGCCTGTCCGGTGCCCACCGCCAGCGCGCACGAGGCGAGCCGGGACAGCCGCACGCACTCGGTGGCCGCGGAGCCGTCGGCGTCACCGAGCAGGCCGAGCGGCCCGACGCGGACGCCGTCGAGCAGCACCCGGCTCATCGAGGCCGCGCGCAGCCCCATCCCCGGGTCGGCCTCGACACCCAGCCCCGCCTGGTCGGACTCCACGAGGAACAGGGCCGGCCTGCCCTCCAGGTCGGCCGCGACCACGAAGAGCTCGGCCTCGGCGGCCCGGGGCACCAGCGACTTCACCCCGTCGAGGACGAAGCCGTCGCCCGTGCGGCGCGCGGTGGTGCGCGGCTGCAGCGGATCGGCGAGCGGGTGCGGCTCAGCGAGCGCGAGCGCGGCGACCGGAACGTCGTCGCCGGTGAACGCCGGGAGGTAGGTCGCCTGCTGCTCGTCGTCGCCCCACAACGCGAGGGCGGTCGCGACCGATCCGGGCGCCAGCATCGCGACGGTGAGGCCCATGTCCCCGTGCGCGAGCGCCTCGGTCACCAGCGTGCCGGCCATCGCCGAACGCTCGCTGGAGATCCCGCCGAGCTGCTCGGGCACGGCGAGCCCGGCCAGGCCCACCTCGGCGGCGGCCGCGAGCACCTCAGGTGGGGCGGCGCAGGCCTGGTCCGCGGCGGACGCAGCGGGACGCAGCACCTCGGCCGCGAGCTCGGTGGCGACGTCGGCGAGCATCTGCTCGTCCTCGCTCGGGGTGAGGTCGAAGACCCCGGGGCGCTGGGCATCCGGCACCCGGGCCGGGCCGCCCCGCGGTGTGGTGCCCCGACTGAAGGCACGGCTGACCGCTCCTGCGGTCCGGAAGCCGGTCCGGGTGGCCTCGAAGACCGCCCGCTCGGTGTGCTTGCGCAGGCCGATGCGGTCCAGGGCCGAGGTCCCGGCGAGCCGGTTGAGGAACGCCACGGCGTACCCGATCGGGTCGCGGCTCTCGCTGGAGGCCACGCCGTGCCGCCGTGCGCCGAGGCGTCCGGAGGACGTGCGCGGTGGTCTGGTGAGGGACATGCCGCAAATGTAACTAGGAGTTACACACGGCGCCACAGGTGGTGTCCGTGGCACCGGTCACGTTCGAGGTCCGGGCCCGTAGGATGGCGGCCATGTCCGAGGCCACTCCCGAGCGCACGAGCCACCCCGGCGTCGCGGACCCGCTGCCGACGGGCGGCACGGTCCGCCCGATCACCCGCTGGGGCGAGCCGGTGATGCACCGGGTGCAGGAGCCGGTGACCAGCTTCGACGCCGAGCTGCGGACCCTGGTCGCCGACATGGTCGCCACGATGTACGCCGCGGACGGCGTGGGACTCGCGGCGTGCCAGATCGGCGTCGACCGGGCGGTGTTCGTCTTCGACTGCCCCGACGAGGCCGGTGTGCACTCCCGGGGGGTCGTGTGCAACCCCGAGCTGCTGCTGCCCGAGGGGCGGGACCGCGAGCTCGACGACGACGAGGAGGGCTGTCTGTCGCTGCCCGGCGCGTTCGTCCCCTGCGCACGGCCCGACTTCGCGCGGGTGGAGGGGCAGGGTCTGGACGGCGAGCCGGTCAGCTACGCCGGCCGGGGGCTGCTGGCGCGGTGCCTGCAGCACGAGACCGACCACTGCCGCGGCACGGTGTTCGGCGACCGGTTGAACAAGCGGGTCCGCAAGCGGCTGTTCAAGAAGGCCGACGCCTCCGACGCCGACTATCCCAGCGGCTGGCCGGCGACCACGTAGCAGGCCACCGCGGCCGCCGCCGCGACGTTGAGCGAGTCGACACCGGGTCGCATCGGGATGACCGCTCGCCGGTCGGCTGCCTGCTGCCACCGTTGAGAGATTCCGTGCCCTTCGCTGCCGAGCACCAGAGCCACCCGGTCGAGCCCGCGCACCACCTGCTCCAGCGGCTCGGCGTCCGCGGTGAGCGTGAGCGCGACGGTGGTGAACCCTCGTCCGGAGAGCGCGGGAAGCGCGCTCGCCCAGTCGTCGACCCGGGTCCAGGGGACCGTGAACACCGCGCCCATCGCGACCTTGACCGCGCGCCGGTACAGCGGGTCCGCACAACGGGGCGAGAGCAGCACCGCGTCGACGCCGAGGGCCGCGCAGCTGCGCAGCACGGCGCCCACGTTGGTGTGGTCGACGATGTCTTCGAGCACGACCACCGTGCGGGCACCGGTCAGGACCTCCGCGACGTCCGGCAGCGGCCGGCGGTGCAGCGAGGCCAGCGCGCCCCGATGGACGTGGAAGCCGGTCACCTCTTCGGCCAGCTCCTCGCTCACCACGTAGCAGGGGGCGTCGGTGCGGTCGAGCACGTCGTGCAACCCGTCGAGCCAGCGCGGCGCCATGAGGAAGGACCGCGGGGCGTAGCCGGCCTCCACCGAGCGCCGGACCACCTTCTCCCCCTCGGCGAGGAACAGGCCGTGCTCGGCCTCGAGGTGGCGGCGCAGCTGGACGTCGCGCAGGTCGCGGTAGTCGGCCAGCCGGGCGTCGGCCGGGTCGACGACCTCGATCAGCTCGGCCATGGGTACCGCTCGGGGTTGGCGACCGCGACCACGTCGCCGACGACGACGATCGCCGGCGGGCGCACGTCCCCGCGCAGGACGTCCTCCTCGACCCCGGCCAGGGTGGTCAGCACTCGCCGTTCGCCCGGCATGGTGCCCTCGGCGACCACCGCCACCGGTGTGCTCGGGGATCGGCCCGAGGCGATCAGCCGCGCCGCGATGGCGGGTAGGTTCTGCACCGCCATCAGCAGCACCACGGTCCCCCGCAGCGCCGCGATCGCGTTCCAGTCGACCAGCGAGCGCGGATCGTCGGGCGGCAGGTGCCCGGACACGACGGTGAACTCGTGCGCGACACCACGGTGGGTGACCGGGATGCCGGCCACTGCGGGCACGCTGATCGCGCTGGTCAGCCCCGGGACCACCCGGTAGGGCACGCCTGCTTCGGCGCAGGCCAGTGCCTCCTCGTAGCCGCGGCCGAAGACGTAGGAGTCACCCCCCTTGAACCGGACCACGCGCTTGCCCTGCCGCGCCCGGTCCACCAGCACGCGATTGATCTCCTCCTGGGCTGCAGCCCGCCCCCGCGGCAGCTTCGCGACGTCGATCAGCTCGACGTCCGCGGGCAGCTCGTCGAGCAGCGCCCGAGGCGCCAGGCGATCGGCCACCACCACGTCGGCCTCGCTCAGCGCCCGCCGCGCCGCGACCGTGACCAGCTCCGGGTCCCCGGGCCCTCCCCCGACCAGGACCACGCCGGGGGTGCGCTCCTCGTGCGCGTCGGCGTGGATCGCGCCGTCCCGCATCCCGGCGACGATGGCGTCACGCACCGCGGCCGAGCGACGCGGTGTCCGGTTGCCCAGCACCGCCACGGTCACCCCGGCGTGCCGGCCCACGGCCGGCGTCCAGGCGCTCGCCCGCGTGGCGTCGTCGCTGCGCACGCAGAACAGTCGCCTCTGCTCCGCCGCCTCGCTGACCTGCTCGTTGACCGCGGCGTCGTCCGTGGCGGCCACGACGTACCACACGTCGTCCAGGTCGCCCGGCGCGAAACCGCGCTCCAGCCAGCTGATCTCTCCCGAGCGCGCGAGCCCCTCCAGCGCCGGCGTGACCTGGGGCGAG
>DASSVD010000035.1:0-16495 GCA_035706365.1 Nocardioidaceae bacterium | reverse complement strand
TGCGCGCGACGTCGTGGAGGCCGATCGTGTGGGGCGCGTCCTGCAGCGCGCGGTCGTGGCGGACCAGCGCGAGCCAGGGGAGCGCCGCGACCAGGGCGGTCACCGCCCAGGTGAACAACCCCCACCGCCATCCCTCGCCTCCGGCGAAGTGGTGGGCGATGGGCACGGTGAACACCGAGGCCGCGGTCAGGCCGACGGCCATCGCCGTGGTGTAGACCGCGGTCAGCCGGCCCACCCGGCTGGGGAAGTGCAGCTTGACCAGCGACGGGAGCAGCACGTTGGCCGCCGCCATCCCGGCGAGCGCCAGCAGCGACAGCAGAAGGAAGACCGCGATGTCGCCGGTGAAGCTGCGCCCGGCCAGGCCGAGCACGGTCGCCGTCAGCGCCACCAGGGTCACCTTGTGGGTGCCGAAGGAGCGGGCGAGCGCCGGAGCCACCGCGCCGAACGCCGCGAAGGCGAGGACCGGAAGCATGGTCAGCACCCCGGCGACCGTTCCGGACATGCCCAGGGTGCCGGTCAGCTCGTCGAGCACCGGACCGACGCTGACCGCGGCCGGTCGCAGGTTGAAGCCGAGCACCACGATGCCGACGACGACGAGCACCTTCTCGAAGCGGGTATCGCGCACCGGGGCGGTCGTCGTCACCGCACCATGGTGCCCGGGGTGGTTGTAAGCAGCAAAATCGCCGGAGAGACCTGTCCACCACCTGGAAGGATGGGCGCGTGCGCACCATCACACCGGTTGAACGACGTGCCCGGCTCGCGCTGCGGCACCACCTGCACCCAGCGGCCCCCGCCACGAGCCCGGAGGAGGCCGCCCGTGACCTGGTCGGCCTCCACGCCACCGACCCGGCCACCGTCTACCTCTCGGTGCACGCACGCGTGCCCGGCTTCGAGCCGGCGCACCTGGACACCGCGTTGTACGCCGACCGCTCGCTGGTCAAGCATCTCGCCATGCGCCGCACGTTGTGGGTGGTCGACCGTGGCCTGCTGGCCGCCGTGCAGGCGGGGGCGAGTGCACGCGTCGCGGAGGCGGAGCGGCGCCGGTTGGTGCGCGACGTCGAGAAGGCCGGCCTGCACGCGGACGGAGCCGCCTGGCTGCAACGGGCCGAGGCCGCGGTACTCGACGAGCTCGCCGACGGGCACGAGGCCACCTCCACGCAGCTGCGCGAGGCGCTGCCGCTGCTGCGCGGCACCATGACCGGCGGCGTCGGCACCCGGTGGCAGACCGAGGTGCCGGTCGGACCGCGTGTCCTCACCGTGCTGTCGGCCGGCGGTGCGGTGGTGCGCGCAACGAATCAGGGAGCCTGGACCGGTTCCCGGCCGCGGTGGGCCCTGATGAAGGCGTGGCTGGGCATCGACCTCGACTGCCCCGAGCCGGACGAGGCGCGGGCCACGTTGGTTCGGGCCTGGCTCGCCCGGTTCGGCCCCGGCACGCTCGCCGACCTGACCTGGTGGTTCGGGGCGACCAAGACAGCCACCCGCGCGGCGCTGCGCGACGTACGAGCGGTGGAGGTGGATCTGGAGGGGGAGACCGGCTACGTCCTGCCCGAGGACGAGGACCCGGTCGGCCCGGTGGAGCCGTGGGCCGCGCTGCTGCCGGGGCTGGACCCGACCACGATGGGCTGGACGGAACGGGAGTGGTATCTGGGGCCGCACCAGCAGCAGCTCTTCGACCGCGCCGGCAACGCCGGTCCGACCGCGTGGTGGGACGGCCGCATCGTCGGCGGCTGGACGCAGAGCCCCGCCGGCGAGGTCGCCCTCCATCTCCTCGAGCCGGTGCCGCGCGCCGCGAAGCTCGCCCTGGAGGCCGAGGCCGCTCGGCTCGGCGACTGGCTGGCCGGCACGCGCATCCGCTTCCGCTTCCCCTCCCCGGTGTCGCGACGCGGAAGCTGACCGTAGCCTTGCCGGTCGGACCCCGGACCAGGCGCGAGAGGTGACCCGGATTGCGTGACCAGCCCGAGCAGCAGGCACCCCCGGTGCAGCGGATGCGGATCCGCTACGCCAAGCGGGGACGGCTGCGGTTCACCAGCCACCGCGACTTCTCGCGTGCCTTCGAGCGCGCGATCGTGCGGGCCCGGGTGCCGATGGCCTACTCCTCCGGCTTCAACCCGCACCCCCGGATCTCGTACGCCGGCGCCGCGCCGACCGGGTCCGCCAGTGAGGCGGAGTACCTCGAGATCGGCCTGGCCCGCACCTGTGACCCCGCCGAGGTCGCGGCGTCGCTCGACGAAGCGCTGCCCACCGGCCTGGACGTGCTCGAGGTGGTGGTCAGCGCCGGCGGCAACCTGCCCGACCGGCTCGAGGCCAGCCACTGGCGGATCACCGTCCCCGGGGTGGGCGCGTCGACCGCGCAGGAGGCGGTGGAGCGCTTCCTGGCCGCTGACGCCATCCAGGTGACCCGGATGACCAAGAAGGGGGAGCGGGAGTTCGACGCCCGGGCCGCCGTGGTGTCGCTCGTGTCACAGGGCATACCGGAATCCTCGCCGGAGTGTGCGATACTCGACGTGGTCCTACGGCACGGAACCCCGGCCGTGAGACCCGACGACGTCCTCGCCGGACTCCGCGAGATCGCGGGGCTCGAAGCCGTGACGGCTCCGTTGCAGGAGCGGTTGGCCCAGGGCCCGCTCGATCCCGCGAGCGGCACGGTGGGCGACCCGTTGGCACCTGACCGCGACGCGGTGTGACCGTTGGTGACAGCTTCGGTCTGCACACATCGCTGACCGCGGCTGTGCCGATGTGACGCCTCGGACGACGAACGCATCGGAGGGTGTCGTCGCAGCCCCGTTGGGGCTCCGACCGAAGGCTTACGTCGCGCCGGCAGCGCCGGTTCGGCGATGACACGCTCCCGCGCAACTCGTTTCGACGAGGCTCCGGGGGCCTAGGAGAGCACATGCTCGACGACGACAACGCGGCCGACCTGACCGGACGGTCCGCGGACACCACCGCGCCCGCCGCCGCAGGTGACCAGGCAGGCGACCAGACGGGCGACCGGGCCGGCGACCGGGCCGGCGACGCGGAGGCCGCTCAGGCGCCGGTCAAGAAGGCCGCCCGCAAGACGACCAAGAAGGCGGCGACCAAGAGCGCCGCGAAGTCCCCCGCGAAGTCCACCGCCAAGGCCACCAGGTCCGCGGCCAAGTCGACCGCCACGTCAGCGGGGAAGAAGACCACCGCCAAGCGCAGCACGAAGAAGGCCGCGCCTGCCGCCGCCGATGCAGCCGCCGATGCCGCACCCGCCGATGCCGCCTCCGGCGCGCCGGCGGACGCACCTCCCGACGCGTCCGCTGAGGCCGCTGCAGGAGCGGCCGCCGCGACGCCGACCGAGCCTGCGGACGAGGCTCCCGAGACGGCGCCCGCCAAGCGCGTGACGAAGAAGGCAGCCACGAAGAAGGCCGCCGCGAAGAAGTCCGCGACCAAGTCCACGGCGAAGAAGTCCGCGTCCAAGAGCGCGGCCGCGTCGACGGTCCCGACCGACGAGGCTGCGACCGGGGACATTGCACCAGGCGACGACGCGGATCCCACCGCGGCGGGTTCCAGGGCAGAGCAGACGGGCTCGCCGGACGACGCGCAGCAGGGCGGACCGGCGACCGCCGTCGTACCCCTCTTCCAGCCTCCGGAGCCGGTGGCACCGACCCGCAAGCGCGCGAGCCGCAAGAAGGCGGCGGCAGTGCCGCCCGCCGGTGAGGAGAGCGCCGCGCCGGAGCAGGACCGAGCCGCTACGGGTGCTCCCGAGGAGGTCGCGGGCGCGGCCACCGCTGATGACACGACCGCCGGCCGCGACGCCCGCGATGGGCAGGACGGGTCCGACGAGCCCGGTGACGGCGAGGGGGGCGGTCGCCGGCGCCGCCGTCGCGGCGGTCGTCGTCGGCGCACGTCCGGCGACGCCGGCCAGGACGACAACGGGGCCGGCGGCGAGGAGTCGGCCGCCGGTGACGACTCGGACGAGTCGTCGGGCCGGTCCGGTGGCAGGCAGGGCCGGGCCGACGAGGATGCTAAGGCTGACAAGGGCGACAAGACTGACAAGGGCGGCCAGGCCAAGGGCAAGGGCGGCAAGGACGACGGTCCCAAGAACGACAAGGACGACGCCCAGGAGGGCTCCTCGTCCAGCCGGCGTCGCCGCAGGCGCCGACGTTCCGGGGACGGCGGCGACACCGGGTCCGACGACCCGGAGAACACGGTCACCAAGGTCCGCAAGGGCCGGTCCGCCGAGGACGAGATCACCGCGTTGTCCGGGTCCACCCGGCTGGAGGCAAAGAAGCAGCGACGCCGCGAGGGGCGCGAGGCCGGTCGCCGACGCGCGCCGATCGTCAGCGAGGCGGAGTTCCTGGCCCGACGCGAGTCGGTGGACCGGGTCATGGTGATCCGCCAGCGCAAGGATCTCACCCAGATCGCCGTGCTCGAGGACCGCGTGCTCGTCGAGCACTACGTCGCCCGGGAGTCCCAGACCTCGCTGATCGGCAACGTCTACCTCGGCCGGGTGCAGAACGTGCTGCCTTCGATGGAAGCGGCGTTCATCGACATCGGCAAGGGCCGCAACGCGGTGCTGTACGCCGGCGAGGTCAACTGGTCCGCGCTCGGCCACAAGGACGGCCAGCCGCGCAAGATCGAGTCGGTCCTCAAGTCCGGACAGACCGTGCTGGTGCAGGTCACCAAGGACCCCGTGGGACACAAGGGCGCTCGACTGACCAGCCAGATCAGCCTGCCGGGCCGGTTCCTGGTCTACGTGCCCGACGGCACCACCAGCGGCATCTCCCGCAAGCTGCCCGACACCGAGCGCAGCCGTCTGAAGGCGCTGCTCAAGGAGATCGTGCCCGAGAGCGCCGGCGTCATCGTGCGCACCGCGGCCGAGGGCGCGAGCGAGGAGGAGCTGACCCACGACGTCGAGCGGCTCACCGCGCGGTGGAGCGATATCGAGGCCAAGGCGGGCAAGGGGAACGCCCCGCAGCTGCTCTACGGGGAGCCCGACCTCACGCTCAAGGTGGTCCGGGACCTGTTCACCGAGGACTTCCGCAGGCTGGTCGTCGCCGGTGACGACGCCTGGGACATGGTGCAGGGCTACGTGCACCACGTCGCGCCCGACCTCGAGGAGCGCCTCGAGCGCTACCAGGGCGAGCGCGACGTCTTCGCCGAGTACCGCATCGACGAGCAGATCGACAAGGCGCTGGACCGCAAGGTGTGGCTGCCTTCGGGAGGCTCGCTGATCATCGACCGCACCGAGGCGATGACCGTGGTCGACGTGAACACCGGCAAGTTCACCGGCTCGGGCGGGAACCTCGAGGAGACGGTCACGAAGAACAACCTCGAGGCCGCCGAGGAGATGGTGCGCCAGCTGCGGCTGCGCGACATCGGCGGGATCATCGTCGTCGACTTCATCGACATGGTGCTCGAGAGCAACCGCGACCTGGTGCTGCGCCGCATGGTGGAGTGCCTGGGGCGTGACCGCACCCGCCACCAGGTCGCCGAGGTCACCTCACTCGGCCTGGTGCAGATGACCCGCAAGCGGATCGGGACCGGCTTGCTGGAGGCGTTCAGCGAGGCCTGTGAGCACTGCGGCGGGCGTGGCCTGCTGGTGCACCACGAGCCGATCGAGCCTGGCAAGAAGGACGACGGTGACTCGCGCCGCGGGCGCCGCGGTGGTCGCGCCAAGGGCAAGGGCGACGGCGACGACTCGGGCTCCGGCAAGGGCTCGCGCGGCTCGAACGGGCAGGGGGCCCAGGAGCGCGGCTCGAGTAGTCGCGGCGACGCCAACGGCAGCGGGAACGGTTCGGGGGTGCCCTCGCCCAAGGAGATCGCGGCCAAGGCCAGTGAGCACGGCCCGGTCGACCCCGTCGACGTACCGGCCTCCGACGCGGCGGCCGGCGAGACGTCCGCCGCCGATGCTGCGTCCCAGGCTGCGCCGAGCCCGACCGCCGAGGAGCAGACGCCTCCGGCGTCCCGGGCCGAGCAGTCCGGCACGGGGGAGTCGCAGCCGGAGCCTGCCGCGCCGCGCACCGTGACCCGCAAGCGCTCCGCTCGCCGGGCGCAGGGGCCGGTCGGTGAGGCGGCCGTGCTGTCCGCGCCGCTGGTCACCGCCGAGGCGGCGACCACGACAAGCGACTCGGCGTCGGAGCAGAACGGCGCGACCGCGCCCGCCGCGGACGAGCCGGCTTCCTCGACATCCCGAACAGAGGCTCCGTCCGGGCCCGAGGGCACCGGCGGCGGTGCCGTGGTGGCCACCGTCCGCCGCCGTGTGGCGCGGCGCGAGGCGGGTCCGCCGGCCGGCACGCCGGGGACCTCCGAGCAGGGTCAGGTCTCGGATGCTGGATCCGATGCTGGGTCCGGTGACGGGGCCGCCGAGGCGTCCGGGGACGGGAAAGCGGCGGAGACGCCGTCCGTGCCGGTCAAGAAGCGCGGCTCGCGCAGACGCTGACGGGTCGCCAGCGCGGCCCCGGATGGGGCATCGGCAACGGCACCGTGACGGGGTTGCGCTCGTTTTGACCCCGTCACGGTGGCCCCGTAGACTTGCCCCTCGGTGTGCGCAGCGCACCCGATCCCGTGCGCCGGTCGCCAGGCTCCGTTCTGAGTACGTGAGCGTCGACCGGGTGCACATGAACTTGTAGTCCGACGAAGAGAGTGAGTCCGCGGTGTACGCGATCGTGCGCAGTGGCGGCCAGCAGCAGAAGGTTGCTGTCGGGGACGTCATCGAGATCGACAAGGTTGCCAACGAGGTCGGCGACTCCGTGAAGCTGCCCGTGGTGCTGCTCGTCGACGGCGAGAAGGTCACCTCCGACGCTGCCGGCCTGGGCAAGGCCAGCGTCACGGCCGAGGTGGTCGGGGCGACCAAGGGCCCCAAGATCGTGATCGCCAAGTACAAGAACAAGACCGGGTACCGCAAGCGCCAGGGTCACCGCCAGAAGTACACCCAGGTCAAGGTCACCGACATCTCGGCGTGAGCCGGGCCCTCGTTCTCCACCAGACCTCACGAGCAAGGACACACTGACATGGCACACAAGAAGGGTGCAGCCTCGACCAAGAACGGTCGGGACTCCAACGCACAGCGTCTCGGCGTGAAGCGTTTCGGTGGCCAGCTGGTCAACGCCGGCGAGATCATCGTGCGCCAGCGTGGTACGCACTTCCACCCGGGCTCGGGCGTCGGCCGCGGTGGCGACGACACCCTGTTCGCCCTGGTCGGCGGGAACGTCGAGTTCGGCACCCGGCGCGGTCGCCGCGTGGTGAACATCCTTCCCACCGCGGAGTGACCTGACCACCCGCACGGTTCACAGCCCGAGGGGCGCTCCGCTGAGACTGCGGGGCGCCCCTCGCGCCTTTTCTGCGACAGTTTCCCAAGGTATGCAGGCGAACCGGCACATCCCTCGTGGAGCTCCGCGCGGGAAGTCAGGGTTCGACGACATACCTTGATGAAGCCGACCGCGGCCGACCACCGGCACCGGGACCGGCACCCCGCCACCAGCCAGCCCAGCCAGCCCCAGCCCACCAGCGACCAGCACGAGCCGACGAGGAGCGAGTCCCATGGCAGTCCCGACCTTCGTGGACCGGGTGGTGCTCGACGTGACCGCCGGACGAGGGGGCAACGGCGTCGCCTCGGTGCACCGTGAGAAGTTCAAGCCGCTCGGCGGGCCGGACGGCGGCAACGGCGGCCCGGGGGGCAGCGTCATCCTGCGGGTCGCCCCGGACGTCACCACGCTGATCGACTACCACCACAACGCACGGCGCCAGGCTCCCCACGGCGGGCACGGTGCCGGCGGCCACCGCAACGGTGCGCACGGCGAGGACCTGGTGCTGCCGGTCCCCGACGGCACCGTGGTCACCGAAGCCGACGGCACGGTGCTGGGCGATCTGGTCGGCGTCGGCACCGAGATGGTCGTCGCCCAGGGCGGGCGCGGCGGACTGGGCAACGCGGCGCTGGCCTCCAGCAAGCGCAAGGCGCCCGGGTTCGCCCTGCTCGGCGAGCCGGGCGAGCACCGCACGATCACCCTCGAGCTCAAGGTCGTCGCCGACATCGGGCTGGTCGGGTTCCCCAGCGCGGGCAAGTCCAGCCTCATCGCGGCGCTGTCGCGGGCTCGTCCCAAGATCGCCGACTACCCGTTCACCACGCTGGTGCCCAACCTCGGGGTGGTGACCGCGGGGGAGACCACGTTCACCGTGGCCGACGTCCCCGGGCTGATCGAGGGCGCCAGCGAGGGCCGCGGCCTCGGTCACGCGTTCCTGCGCCACGTGGAGCGGTGCGCCGCGCTGGTGCACGTCATCGACATGGCCAGCATGGAGCCGGACCGCGACCCGCTCGGCGACCTCGACGTGATCGAGCGCGAGCTGGCCCGCCACGGTGGCCTGGAGGACCGGCCCCGGCTGATCGTGCTGAACAAGATCGACGTGCCCGACGGTCGCGACCTGGTGGACATGGTGCGCGACGACTTCGCGGCCCGCGGTCTGCAGGTGTTCCCGGTCTCGGCCGCCAGCCACGAAGGCCTGCGTGAGCTGTCCTTCGCGATGGCCGACGTGGTCGCCGCCAGCCGGGCGGCGAAGCCCGCAGCCGAGCCCACCCGCATCGTGCTGCGTCCCGGCGGCACCGACGGCGGCCCGGACTTCACCATCCGCGAGACCGGAGAGGGCTGGCGGGTGCGCGGGGAGAAGCCCGAGCGCTGGGTGCGCCAGACCGACTTCAGCAATGACGAGGCGGTCGGCTTCCTCGCCGACCGGCTCAACCGGCTCGGCGTCGAGGTCCGACTGCTCGAGCTGGGCGCCGAAGAGGGCGACGCCGTGCTGATCGGCGAGGTGGACAACGCCGTCGTCTTCGACTTCCGGCCCACGGTCGAGGCCGGCGCGGAGATGCTGGGCCGGCGAGGCGAGGACCAGCGGTTCGACGAGAGCCGCCCCGCTGCGCACCGGCGCCGCGCCATCGACGACGCGTACGGCGGTCGCGCCGAGGGCGAGTCTCGCGCGGACGTAGCCCGCCGGGTCGGCGACGTGGACGAGAGCGGAACCGACCAGGACGCGCCCGACGGTCAGCAGCGACCCGACGACTGGGGCTGGCACGAGGACGACCCGGACCGGGACGGCCCCGCCGCGGACGTATCCCACCCACGGGACCCCGCGGACGATCCCGACCCGCAGGAGACCGGGCGACGATGAGCGCGGCCCGCCCCGCCGTCGCTGGAGCCCGACGCGTGGTGGTCAAGGTGGGCTCCTCGTCGCTGACCACCCTGGCCGGCGGGATCGACCCCGACCGGGTGCGTGCGCTGGTGGACACCCTCGGAGTGGTGCGCAACACCGGCACCGAGCTGGTGCTGGTCTCCTCCGGCGCGATCGCCGCAGGTCTGGCGCCGCTGGGCCTGGCCCGCCGTCCCCGCGACCTGGCCACCCAACAGGCCGCGGCCTCGGTCGGGCAGGGGCTGCTGGTGCACCGCTACACCGAGGGGTTCGCCCGGCACGGGGTGACCGTCGGGCAGGTGCTGCTCACCGTCGACGAGGTCACCCGGCGGACCCACTACCGCAACGCCTACCGCACGCTGGCCAAGCTGCTCGAGCTCGGCACCCTGCCGATCGTCAACGAGAACGACACGGTAGCCACCTCGGAGATCAGGTTCGGCGACAACGACCGTCTCGCCGCACTGGTCGCCCACCTGGTCCACGCCGACCTGCTGGTGCTGCTCAGCGACGTGGCCGGGCTCTACGACGGGGACCCGTCCCAGCCGGGCACCCGGATGCTGAGCGAGGTGTCCGGTGCCGAGGACTTGCTTGGTGTGCAGGTCGGCCGGTCCGGGCGGGCCGGTCTGGGCACTGGGGGAATGGCCACCAAGGTCGAGGCCGCGCGCATCGCCACCGGCGCCGGCATCCCGGTGGTCCTCACCAGCGCCGAGCAGGCGCACCATGCGTTGACCGGCGAGCGGGTCGGCACGCTGTTCCACCCCACCGGGAGGCGCAGGCCGACCCGGTTGCTGTGGCTGGCGCACGCGACCGAGCCCAAGGGCAGGATCGAGCTGGACGCCGGCGCGGTGCACGCACTGACGCAGCGCCGGGCGTCGCTGCTGCCGGCGGGGATCACCGGCGTGTCCGGGCGGTTCGTAGGGGGAGACCCGGTCGATCTCGTCGACCCGGAGGGTGCGCGGTTCGCCCGCGGTCTGGTCAACTACGACTCCGACGAGCTGCCCGGCCTGATCGGCCGGTCCACGCGGGACCTCGCCGACGAGCTGGGCGCGGCGTACGAACGCGAAGTGGTGCACCGCGACGACCTGGTCCTCCTGCGCCACCGCCGCTGAGGCCGGGCGGGTTTCGGGATTCGGCTGCCGGGCACCTGCAGGCTTGCGAAACTGGGGGCACCGGTGCGCTGCGGGGCCGCACCCGAGGGCGGCACGAACGCACGAGCGCGAACGAGGTGGAACGTGGTCGACAGCATCCGGCTCTGGCACGTCACGGTGACCGTGGCCGGGGACGCGCTCGACCCGCTGATGGTGCGCAACGGTCTGCGCCGGCTCAGTGACCTCCGGCCGTTCCTGCACTCGCTGAAGTACTCCGGCGACCGAGCCGAGATCCAGTACTGGGAGGAGGCCGAGACCCTCCTGGACGCTTCGTCGCTGGCGTTGCGTGTCTGGAACGAGTACCGCGACTCCGCCGGGCTTCCCCGCTGGGAGGTCGTGGGCCTGGAGGTGCTCGAGCGTGAGGTCTTCCAGCGCCGTGGCCGTGGCTACGCGATGGTGATGGACCTGCACGAGGTCACCCCGCTGCCGTTCTGAGTCGCCCGTCGAGACGCCGGACGCGGGGCGATACTGAGGTCATGGACGATTCCGTGACAGCGGACGCGCGGAGTGAGGCATCTGCGTCCGACGAGGCCGTGCTGGCCTGCGCCCGGCGTGCTCGCGTAGCGGCGCGGACGTTGGCTCTGGCCACCCGGGCGGACAAGGACGCCGCGCTGCTGGCGATGGCCGACGCGCTCCAGGGGGCGGTTTCGAGGGTGCTGGCGGCCAACGCGGACGACGTGGAGCGCGCCCGGCAGGCAGGTACGCCGTCGCCGCTGCTGGACCGCCTCCGCCTGGACGACTCCCGGGTCACGCAGATGGCCGGCGGGCTGCGACAGGTCGCCGGGCTCCCGGACCCGGTCGGGGAGGTGGTGCGAGGTTCTCGGCTGGCCAACGGGCTCGAACTGCGGCAGGTCCGGGTTCCCTTCGGCGTGGTCGGGATCGTCTACGAGGCCCGCCCGAACGTCACAGCGGACGCGGCCGGCCTGTGCCTCAAGAGCGGGAACGCGGTGCTGCTGCGCGGGTCGTCCACCGCGGCCAGGTCGAACGCGGCGGTCGTCGACGTACTCCGCGACGCCGTGACCGGGCAGGCACTGCCGGCCGACGCGATCCAGATGGTGCCCGGTGAGGGCCATGAGCCTGTTCGGACGCTGATGCGGGCGCGCGGCCTGGTCGACGTGCTCATCCCGCGCGGTGGTGCGGGGCTGATCCGCTCGGTGGTGGAGGGCAGCACGGTGCCGGTGATCGAGACCGGCGTCGGCAACTGCCACGTGTACGTCGACGCCGAGGCGGACCTCGACCAGGCGCTGGCCATCGTGCTGGACGCCAAGACGCGCCGCCCCTCGGTCTGCAACGCCGCCGAGACGCTGCTGGTGCACGCCGATGTCGCCGATGCCTTCCTCCCACGCGTGGTGCGGGCGCTGCACGAGGCCGGGGTGACCGTGCACGGTGACGCGCGGGTGGCCCGGCAGCCGGGCGTGGTGTCGGCCACCGACGATGACTGGGGGTGCGAGTACCTCTCCCTCGATCTCGCGATCGCGGTGGTGCCCGACCTCGACGCGGCGCTCGACCACATCCGGCGCTACTCGACCGGGCACTCCGAGGCGATCGTCACGACGTCGCAGGGCGCCGCGCGCCGCTTCACGGCCGGGGTTGATGCGGCCGCGGTGCTCGTCAACGCCTCGACCCGCTTCACCGACGGCGAGGAGTTCGGATTCGGCGCGGAGATCGGCATCTCCACGCAGAAGCTGCACGCGCGCGGGCCGATGGGTCTGCCGGAGCTGACCTCCACGACGTATCTGGTGGTCGGTGACGGCCACGTGCGTGGCTGAGGCGAGCGCTGGTGCTGCGGTGACTAGGGTGAACCCATGACACGCACGACGGGGACCGAGCCGGACGTCTACGCCGATCCGGCCGCCGAGCGGGTCGGCACGTCGGCCACCTGGGTCACCTTCGTGCGCACCGTGGTCTCGGTGGTGCTGTCCGCCGTGGCCGCGACGCAGGGAAGTCTCCCGCTGCTCGTGGTGGCGCTCGCGGTCTACTGGGCCGGCGACATGCTGGACGGGCTGGTGGCGCGGGTGCGCGGGTGTGAGACCCGCACCGGTGCGGTGCTGGACATCCTGTCCGACCGGTTCTGCGCCGCGGCGTTCTACGTCGGGCTGGTGTGGCTGCAGCCCGAGCTCGCCGCGCCGGTGTTCGTCTACCTGGCCGAGTTCATGGTGATCGACTGCTTCGTCTCGCTGGCGTTCCTGGCCTGGCCGCTGCGCAGCCCGAACTACTTCTTCGCCGTGGACCGGCCGCTGTGGCGGTGGAACTGGTCGACGCCGGCGAAGACGGCGAACTCCTCGCTGTTCGCGGTGCTCCTGCTGGTCACCGGCTGGGTGTGGCTCGGCGTGGCCATCGCTGTGGCCCTGCTGGCGCTCAAGGTGGCTTCGCTGGTGCGGCTGGTGCGTCTGGGCCTGCCGGTGCCGGAGGGGCCGCTGCGCGGATCCGTGGGCGAGCGGGCGCCGCAGGCGCCGGCACCGACCGGCCCGGTAGGCTAGGGGCCATGTCGACCCTCTCGCTCATCACGACCGCCGCCGAGTCCAGCGGTGGGTCTGAGATCAACCCGTACGCCGTGGGCGCGATCAGCCTGATCATCCTCCTCGCCATGCTGGGCGGGCTGATGATGTTCGGCCGGGGTCGGGACCACACCTGAGCGGGCGAGACCGGATGAACGTCTGCGGTGGCTGAGCCCTCCTCGCCGTCGAGAGCCCCGCGCCGTCGCATCGGCGTGATGGGCGGAACCTTCGACCCGATCCACCACGGCCACCTGGTGGCGGCCAGCGAGGTCCAGGCCTGGTTCGGCCTGGACGAGGTCGTCTTCGTGCCGACCGGCGAGCCGTGGCAGAAGTCGACGCGCGCGGTCTCCCCGGCCGAGGACCGCTACCTGATGACGGTGATCGCGACCGCATCGAACCCGAGGTTCTGGGTCTCGCGTGTGGACGTGGACCGGCACGGCCCGACGTACACCATCGACACGTTGCGTGACCTGCGCCGGGAGCTGCCCGACGCGGAGCTGTACTTCATCACCGGTGCCGACGCGCTGGGCGACATCTTCACCTGGCGCGACGCGGGGGAGCTCTTCGAGCTGGCCCACTTCGTCGGCTGTACCCGACCCGGCTACGAGATGGACGAGTCGACGCTGACCGGCATCCCGCACGACCGGGTGACCATCGTGGAGATCCCGGCGCTGGCGATCTCCTCGACCGACTGCCGCAAGCGCACCGCGGCGGGGGAGCCGGTGTGGTACCTCGTCCCGGACGGGGTGGTGCAGTACATCAAGAAGTACCAGCTCTACACAGCGCACAAGACCGACACCAAGCTAGGAATCCAGTGACTGCCACAGACCGCGCCCTCGAGCTCGTGCACGCCGCCGCCAAGGCGGCCTCCGACAAACAGGCCGGCGACGTGATCGCCTTCGACGTCTCCGACCAGCTGGTGATCACCGACGCCTTCCTGCTCTGCTCGGGGTCCAACGACCGGCAGGTCCGGGCGATCGTGGACGCCGTGGAGCAGTCGCTGCGTGAGGTGGGCGCCAAGCCGGTACGCCGCGAGGGCGAGCGCGACGGGCGATGGGTGCTCATCGACTACGCCGACATCGTGGTGCACGTGCAGCACCAGGAGGAGCGCTCCTTCTACGCACTCGAGCGGCTGTGGCGTGACTGCCCGGCGATCCCGCTGCCCGAGGTCGACGAGGTCGGCGAGCCGGGCCGCGACGGCGCCGGCTCGCCGCGATGACCGCCCCGTCTTCGGGGGCGGACCGGTCGCGTCGGCGTCTGGTGCTGCTGCGGCACGGGCAGACCGCGTGGAACCTCCAGCTGCGTGGCCAGGGGCAGAGTGACATCCCGCTGGACGAGGAGGGGCACCGGCAGGCCGCAGCGGCCGCGGCGTACCTCTCGATCCGCGAGCCGGTGGGGTTGTGGTGCTCCGACCTGTCCCGCGCCGTGCAGACCTGCGGCTACCTGGAGGAGCGCACCGGCCTGTCCGCCAAGCAGGATGCCCGGCTGCGCGAGTACGACCTCGGGGAACGCGAGGGCATGGAGTTGGGGGCGTTCGTCGAGCGCTACCCGGCCGAGCACGAGTCTTGGGAGAGCAGGGACGACACCGTGCTGGTCCCCGGCGCCGAGTCGACTGCGGAGGTGCAGGCCCGCATGGTGGCCGCGCTCGGCGAGATCCTCGACCAGATCGGCCCGGGCGAGACCGCGATCGCGGTCAGCCACGGAGCGGCGATCCAGGCGGCCGTGTGCGGACTGCTGGGGTGGCCGGGCGAGGTGGCTGCTCAGCTGCGCGGGCTGGACAACTGCGCGTGGGCGGCCGTCGAGCAGACCCCCGAGCGGCTGCGGCTGCTCGCCTGGAACGAGAGCGTGCGCCCCGGGCACGACGCGCCGGCCACCCTCTGAGCGGGAAGCGGCGCCGGCGCGACGCCGGCTCCACGGCCCCCGATTTCGCAACCGGGGTGCTGGTTGGCTAGTATCTCCCGCGTTGCTCGCCGGTTCGCCGGACGCAGCGGCGGGGCTGTAGCGCAGTTGGTAGCGCACCTCCATGGCATGGAGGGGGTCAGGGGTTCGAATCCCCTCAGCTCCACCGAACATCCCGGGTCGCCTCGGCTCACGTCCGAGATCTGGCCGCCCCGGTGTCATGGCACGGTAGGTTGCGCAGGTTCTTGCGGCCGAGAACCTGCGGAACCTACCGCGGGCGGTGCGCGGGCCGCCGCTTCTGCTGCCGCTGCCATTGCTGCTGATGGTCACGGGACCGTCCCTCAACGGCCAGAGTAAAGAGATCTCGCGCAGACGTCTCAGGTCCGCGCGCAGGGCGCCGATGGCACCGGTGACACCCGCACCCACGAGGCACGGGCCTCCCCAAGGTCCTCCCCGACGTCTCGAGAGAACAGCTGCACCATGTCACTCCCCGTGTTCGATCCCGTCGCGCCCGGACGACCGGCCCACCAGGTCGCCCGGCGTACGACCCGGCGTACCACTCGGCGTACCGCCGCCCCACCGGCCGTTCTCGGGCTGGTCCTCGCCCTGGTCGCCGCCGCCCTCGCGGTGGCGAGTCCGGAGCGTGCCTCCGCCAGCCCGGGCGGCGACCGGTTCTGGGCCGGCGAGGTCTACTCCGGCGAGTTCGGGGCGCCCTCGATCCTGCGGGACGGCGACACGTTCTACGCCTATGCGACCAACACCTCGGGCAACAACCTTCCGGTCCTGGTCTCCCAGGACCTGCGCACGTGGCGAGCCCGTGACCCCTGGCCGGTCGAGGCCGGCTACTCGACGTGGAAGGGCTACAACGACGCGATGCCGTTCCCGGCCCGGTGGGCGGCGAGGCGACAGAACGGCAAGCCCGGAGTGTGGGCACCGGCGGTGATCAAGCTCCGCGGCCGCTACGTGAACGCCCACGCGGTGCAGATGCGCCTGGGCAGCGCACGGCACTGCCTGACGCTCGCCACCGCGCCGAGCCCGCTCGGCCCGTTCCGCGACGATTCCCGGCGCCCGCTGTACTGCTCGAGCGACCCCAACGGCAGCATCGACCCCGCGTGGCTCCAGGTGGGCCGCAAGGTCTACCTGATCTGGAAGAACGCCGGGGTCCGGGGGAGCAAGCCGACCCAGATCATGGCCCGCAGGATGCGCCCGGACGGCCTGCGCTTCGCCCGGCACAGCCGCGCGCACGTGCTGTTGCAGACCGCGCGGCCGTGGGAGGGCAACGTGATCGAGGCGCCGTCGCCGATCGTGTACGACGGGCGGATCTACCTGTTCTACTCCGGCAACATCTACACCACGTCGCGCTACGCCATCGGTTACGCCACCTGCGCCGGCCCGCTCGGGCCGTGCCGCCGGGGAAGCAACCGGCCGCTGCTGCGGACCGGGGGAGCGATCGCCGGTCCGGGAGCGCAGACGCCCGTGGTCGACAAGGACGGCAGGCTGCGGCTTGCCTACTCCGCGTGGCGCCGCGGCCGCGTGGGCTACCCGGCCACGGACAGCTGCTTGCGCACCCGGGCCGGCTGCAACCAGCGCCGGATGTATCTGGCCACCCTCGACGTGGGGCGACGCGGCAAGCTGACGGTCACCCGGCGGCGCTGACCCCCGCCCGCCGCGCGGCCGGTCGAGACCTCTCGGGTGGTCGAGCCTGTCGAGACCTTTCGGGTGGTCGAGCCTGTCGAGATGTCTCGGGTGGTCGAGCCTGTCGAGACCTTTCGGGTGGTCGAGCCTGTCGAGACCTTTCGGGTGGTC
>DASSVD010000034.1:0-4100 GCA_035706365.1 Nocardioidaceae bacterium | reverse complement strand
CGTGCTCGCGCGCCTCCTGCGACCCGGCCTCGGCGCCCAGAGCGGCCAGATCGTCGACCAGCGCGGCCGCACCGTGCCCGGTGACCGCGTCGACCAGCGCCCGGTCGGACAGCACGGTGTTGTGCCCCACCAGGGGCGGCGGCTGGTTCGTGGCTACCCGGTTGTCGACGGCCATGCCGATACCGTAGTTGCATGTCAGGGCATTCCGGGAGCGCCCGGGCCGCCGGTACGTGGTGGGAGCTCTCCCGCGACGCGCTCTGGCGTCTGCTGGTGTCCACCGTGGGCACCTGCATGCGGAACCGGGTCACCGGCCTGGCCGCGGAGGCGGCGTTCTTCGCGCTGCTGTCCCTGCCGCCGCTGATCTTCGGCCTCGCCGGCTCGATCAGCTACGTGTTCAGCCGCTTCGACCAGGCCCAGCTGGCGCAGATCCGCTCGGCGGTGGTGGAGCTGTCCTCCCGCGCGCTGACCGACGACACGGTGGCCACCATCATCGAGCCGACCCTGGACGACGTGTTCTCCGACGTCCGCTACGACGTCATCTCGATCGGTTTCGTGCTGGCGCTGTGGTCGGGTTCGCGGGCGCTGAACGTGTTCGTGGACACCATCACGATCATGTACGGGCTGGGCGGCAAGCGCGGGATCGTGCGCACCCGGGTGCTGTCGTTCGCGCTCTACGTGCTCGGCCTGGTCACCGGGGTGGTCACTCTCCCGCTGGTGCTGGCCGGCCCCACGCTGGTACGCCGCCTCGTCCCGCAGCGGCTCGACTTCGTGACCGACCTGTACTGGCCGGTGGTCCTGCTGCTGTGCGTGTGCTTCCTGGCCACGCTCTACCACGTCTCGGTGCCGGTGCGGACTTCGTGGCGCTACAACCTGCCCGGGGCGGTGCTGACCCTGGGGTTGTGGGTGCTGGGCTCGTTCCTGCTGCGGTGGGTACTCACCAGCACGGCCGGGTCCTCGACGTCCATCTACGGTCCGTTGGCCGCCCCGATCGCGGTGCTGCTGTGGCTCTACCTGCTGTCCTTCGCAGTGCTCATCGGGGCGGCGTTGAACGCGGCGTTCGACCACGTCTGGCCGGAGAAGGAGACGGCGCGGGCCCGCTCCGAGCTGGTGCGCAAGCTGCGCCTGACCACCGTGCTCTCCCGGTTGCGCGGCGACCCGGACGAGGCGGCGCGGGAGGAGCAGGCCGAGCAGGAGGCGCGGGAGCGGCGCGGGTCGCCGCACCACGCGGCCGAGACCATCGAGCTGGCCCGGGTGGACCACGCCCGGACGGGCCGCGGCGCCCGGCGGGGCAGGCGGCGCCGATAATCGAGTGCGGCCAGTGACGCCCGGTCGTACATTCGCTGGGTGCTGGAGTCGATCGGTCACCACCCTGCGATGGACGTGTCGGCGCAGGCCGCCGACGCCTGTGTCGGCCGGGTGCTGCGCACCGACCGCGGCCTGTCCAGCGTGCTCACCGAGGGCGGGCTGGTGCGTGCCGGGCTGGGTGGGCGCCTCCTGGCGCGGGTCGCCCACCAGCCCGACGATGCGCCGTGCACCGGGGACTGGGTGCTGCTGCGCCACTGGCCGGACCACCGCGTGACGCTGGAGGAGGTGCTGCCCAGGCGTACGGCGCTGGTGCGGGCCACCGCCGGCGAGCAGTCCCACGGGCAGGTGCTGTGTGCCAACCACGACCTGGCCGCCGTGGTCGTCGCGCTGCACCCCGAGCCGGTGCTGGCCCGGGTGGAGCGGCTGCTCACCCTGGCCTGGGAGAGCGGGGCCACGCCGGTGGTGCTGCTGACCAAGGCGGACCTGGTCGGCGACGCGCCGCAGGTTGCCGAAGACGTCGCCGCAGCGGCGCCCGGGGTGCGGGTGATCTGCACCAGCACCCGCACCGACGAAGGCCTGAGCGAGATCCGGGCACTGGTCGAGGGCACGCGCACCATGGCGCTGCTCGGTGCCTCCGGTCACGGGAAGTCGTCGCTGGCCAACGCTTTGGCGGGCGCGGACCTGCTGGGGACCAGGCAGATCCGCGCCGACGGCAGGGGCCGGCACACCTCGGTGCGCCGCGAGCTGGTGCCGCTGCCCGGCGGGGGCGCCGTGATCGACACCCCGGGGCTGCGCGGCATCGGTCTGGTGCGCGCCGAGGGTGGCCTGGAGCACGCCTTCGCCGACATCGACGGGCTGGCGGCGGGCTGCCGCTTCGGCGACTGCCGGCACGAGCAGGAGCCCGGCTGTGCGGTTCTCGCCGCGGTCGAGCAGGGCAGCCTGCCGTTGCGCCGGCTGGAGAGCTGGCGGCGGTTGCACCGCGAGATGTCCTGGTCGGCGAAGCGGGCCGAGCAGCGGGAGCGGGCGGCGCGTCGGCGGCGCGCCCGCGGGACCGGCTCCTGACCGCCGCTGCGGGCGTCCCGTAGCCTCTGAGCGTGCCTGCGCAGGTGAGCGGCCCGGGACTGGGCAGTCCGGCCGAGGATACGACGGCCGAGGCCGCCGAGGAGACGGCTCTCGGGCGGCTGCGCCTTCCCGCGATCCCGCGCTCCCCGTGGTGGGAGCTGACCCGCCGGCTGCTGCTGGCGATCGGGCTGCTGGTGTTCACCGTGGCCCTGGTCTACGTCGACCGGGACGGGTACGTCGACAACAACGACCCGACCGGCGAGGTCGACCTCACCGACGCGATCTACTACACGACCGTCACCTTGAGCACCACCGGATACGGCGATATCACCCCGGCCTCGGAGTCGGCCCGGCTGGTGAACGCGTTCATGATCACGCCGCTGCGCATCGGGTTCCTGGTGCTGTTGATCGGCACCACCATCGAGGTCCTGGCCACCCAGGGCCGGGAGAGTCTGCGCGCGGCGCGCTGGAGGAAGCACATGGACGACCACGTCGTGGTGATCGGCTACGGCACCAAGGGACGCAGCGCCGTGGACACCCTGATCAACAACGGCACCGACAAGGAGAAGATCGTCGTGGTCGACCCCAGCTCGATGGCGCTGGGCGACGCCCACGCCGACGGGCTGGCCGTGGTCACCGGGGATGCCACCCGCCGCGAGGTGCTGCGCCGCGCCGGGGTGGGCCACGCCCGGCAGGTGATCATCACCACCGACCGCGACGACTCCACCGTCCTGGCCACCCTGAACGTCAAGCAGCTCAACCCCGACGCCTACGTGATCGCCGCCGTGCGCGAGCAGAACAACGTCCCGCTGGTCCGGCAGAGCGGCGCGGACTCGGTGATCACCTCCTCCGACGCGGTGGGCCGGCTGCTCGGTCTGTCCTCGCTCAGCCCGACGCTGGGCTCGGTGATGGAGGACCTGCTCACCTACGGCCACGGCCTGGAGGTCGCCGAGCGGGACCTGCTGGTGCCCGAGGTGGGCCGCCAGCCGCAGTCGTTGCCGGACCAGGTGATCGCCGTGGTCCGTGACGGGCAGGTGCACCGCTACTTCGACCCGGTCGTCACGCAGTTGGCGCGGGGCGACCGGCTGATCGTCGTGCGCCCCTCGCAGGAGCTGCCCTGGGCGCCCCGGCCCGGCACGCACGGCGAGGACGCCACCGTCGACGACTGACGGCCCGGTCAACCGCCGCCGGGAGCGGGCTCAGCCGGCCGCGGACAGCAGCCGCTGCTCCTGCTCGGGGCTCAGGCCGACGCCGGGCCGGTCGGTGCGAGCCGGGGGCATCCCGTCGCGCCGCAGCCAGTCCCAGGTGTCGCGGATCGTGTCGGCGACGGGCCGGCAGCGCAGCCCCCGTGCGTACGCCGCGGACACGTCCCCGTCGTGCAGGGCGGCCAGCTCACCGGTCGGCGGCACCCAGATCGGCAGCTCGGTCCACCCCGACACCCCGGCCTCGTCGACGGTCGCGGGGGAGACCCACACCAGCTCCGCGCCACCCCCGACGGTCGCCGCGGCGGTCTCCAGCAGCTCACCGATCGTGGTGTGACCCGGCCGGCTCACGGTGTTGAACGTCCCGCCCGCCGCCTGCTCAGCGTTGTCGAGCAGGAACCCCGCCAGGTCACGGGCGTCGACGTACTGCAGCGGCCGGTCCGGCGGCCCCGGGGTCGGGACGCGGCCGCCCCGCGCCAACCGTTCCAGCCACCACGGGAGCCGGCCGATGTCCTCGTAGGGGCCGAGGAT
>DASSVD010000033.1:0-11581 GCA_035706365.1 Nocardioidaceae bacterium | reverse complement strand
GGCTGCACCGGGCCACCCCGGGAGCCGACCCCGCTGCCCCGACCCGGCCCACCCCGGCGGGCGGGCGACTCCTGTGCGTCGGGGCGGTCACCGAGGTCAAGGGGCAGGACCTGCTCGTGGCGGCCCTCGCGCAGCTGGCGAACGCCGCCGGTCCTGTCGTTACCGACTGGACCTGCACCTGCGTCGGCTCGCTCGACGTGGACCCCGCGTTCGCCGACCGGCTGCGGGCGATGGTCGCGTCCGCGGGCCTGACCGACCGGGTCCGGCTGCTCGGCCCGCGGACCGGCGCGCGGCTGGACGCGGCGTACGCCGGGGCCGACCTGGTGGTGCTGCCGTCCCGGGTCGAGACCTACGGGATGGTCATCAGCGAGGCGCTGGCCCGGGGCGTGCCCGTCCTCGCCACCGACGCGGGCGGCGTGACCGAGGCGCTGCTCGGCGGCGACGCGGACCTGCGGCGCGCGCTGCCCGCCCCCGGGGTGCTGGTGCCGGCCGAGGACCCGACCGCCCTCGCAGCCGCGCTCCGGCGGTGGTGGACCGACCCGTCCTGGCGCGACCGCCTGCGGCACGCCGCCCGGGCGCACCGCGAGCGGCTCGTCCCGTGGGCGTGCACCGCGGCCACCGTGGCCGAGGCGGTGCGGTCGTGAACCAAACCGCCGCGCTGCCCGTACCACTCCCACGTACCCGGACCCACCCGCGAGAACGGAGCACGACGATCGCCCGCACGCTGACGCCCGCCTTGCGCCTCGTCGGGGGCGCCGCGGTGCTCGGCGCGCTCGCGTGGCGGATGGGCGCCGGACCGTTCCGCGAGGCGCTGGCCTCGCTGCAACCGGCCTGGCTGCTCCTCGCCGTGGTCATCACGGCGGCGACGACCGCGTGCTCGGCGTGGCGTTGGTGCCTGGTCGCGCGGGCGCTCGGCGAGCCGGTCGCCCCCGGCACGGCCTGCGCGGCGTACTACCGCTCGCAGGTGCTCAACGCCACCCTGCCCGGCGGGGTGGTCGGCGACGTGCACCGGGGCTTCCGGCACGGGCGTGACGTCGGCGACCTCGGGCTCGGCCTGCGCGCGGTCGCCTGGGAGCGCGGGCTCGGACAGGGGGTGCTGGTGCTGCTGGCCCTGGCCGGGCTGGTGGTACTCCCCGTGTCGCCGGGTCACGCGTGGACGTTCGCGATCCCCGGGGGCTCGAGCGTCCCGGTCCTCGGCCCGATCACCATCGCCGCCGCCGTCGTTGCGGTCGCCATCGCTGTCGTCGGGGGGTTGCTGAGGGTGCACGTCCGTCGCCGGCGCGCGGTCGGCTCGCGCCGCGGCCGGGTGGCCGCCGCGGGGCGGGCCCTGGGCCGGGACCTGCGCCGGATCGCGACCCGGCGAGCACTGCCCGGCGTCGCCGTGACGTCACTGCTGGCCACCCTGGGCTACGCGGCGCTGTTCCTGGCCTCCGCGCGGGCGGCGGGGGTGCAGGCCCCACTGGGGCAGCTGCTGCCGCTGGCGCTGCTGGTCCTGCTCGCCGCGGCGCTGCCGGTCAACGTCGCCGGCTGGGGTCCGCGGGAGGGAGCAGCCACCTGGGCCTTCGCCGCTGCCGGCCTGGGCCCCGAGCAGGGGCTGACCAGCTCGGTGGTCTTCGGCGTCCTGCTGCTGGTCGGCACGCTGCCCGGCCTCCTCACCCTGGCGCCGCTCCCCCATCGCACACGCGAGGAGGTACGCCGTGGCTGACCTGCGCCTGGACCGCCCCTACACGCTGCTGAGCTGCGCGATGTCGCTGGACGGCTACCTCGACCGGTCGGCCGGCCCACGGCTGCTGCTGTCCAACGCCGCGGACCTGGACCGGGTGGACGAGGTCCGCGCGGGCTGCGACGCGATCCTGGTCGGCGCGGCCACCGTCCGCAACGACAACCCGCGCCTCGTGCTGCGCGACCCGGCCCGCTCCGCCGCGCGAGTCGCCCGCGGCCTGCCGCCGACGCCGTGGAAGGTCACCGTCACCGCGCAGGCCAAACTCGACCCGGCGGCGTACTTCTTCACCACCGGCGAGAGCCGGCGGCTGGTCTACTGCGCCGGTGAGTCGGCGGTCGAGGCGCGCGGCGCGCTGGCTCCCGCGGCCGAGGTCGTCGACGCCGGCCCCACGGTGAGCATGCGCGAGATCGCCGCCGACCTGCACGCCCGTGGGGTGTCCCGTCTGATGGTCGAGGGCGGGCGCAGCGTGCTCACCCAGTTCCTCACCGAGGGCCTCGCCGACGAGCTGCAGCTGGTGGTGGCCCCGTTCTTCCTCGGCGACGCCCGCGCCCCGCGGCTCCCCGACGACGGGGTGTTCCCGTGGTGCCCGGAGCACCCGGCCCGGCTGGCCGACGTACGCCGCCTCGACGAGGTGGTGCTGCTGACCTACGCCCTCTCGGACCGCTTCTGCCCGCACCAGGAAAGGGACCTGTGATGACCTCGACGACGCCCGCGCTGCCGCCGGCCACGATCCGCACCCAGCTCACCGTGCCGATGCGCTTCGGCGACGGCTACGCCACCACGGGGCGGGTGTTCACCTTCCACGGGCTGGTGGACGGCCGCGAGCACCTCGCGATCGGACTGGGCGAGCGCGCCGCGCCGGTCCCCCGGCACCCGCACGCACGGGTTCCGCTGGTCCGGCTGCACAGCGAGTGCCTCACCGGAGACGTGCTCGGCAGCGAGCGCTGCGACTGCGGCCCGCAGCTGGCCGAGGCGGTGCGGCGCATCGACGAGAGCGGCGGGTACCTGCTCTACCTGCGCCAGGAGGGACGCGGGATCGGGCTCTACGCCAAGCTCGACGCCTACATGCTGCAGGACTCCGGGCTGGACACCTACGAGGCCAACCACGCTCTCGGCTTCCCCGCGGACGACCGCGACTACACCGCGGCCGCGCAGATGATCCGCGCGCTCGGCCTCGACGAGGTGGCGCTGCTCGGCAACAACCCGGACAAGGCCGCGCAGCTGGACCGGCTCGGGGTTACCGTCACCGAACGAGTCCCGACCGCGGTGCACCTCAGCGCGGCCAACGCCCGCTACCTGACCACCAAGGCGCAGCGCGGCGGGCACGCGCTGGACATGCCGCACGGCCTCGCCTCCGTCGAGGGCGCGAGCTGAGCCGGCCGGTCGCACCCGCCCCGCCGGCCCTAGGAGCCCCACGCGCCTCGGCTTCCCCAAGGTATGCAGCCGAACCCGCGCTTCCCACGAGGAGCTGAGCGCGGGAAGTGCCAGATCGCCATGGGAAGCGCCGCACGAGGAGCCGCCATAGGAAGCGCCGCACGGGGAGCCGCCATGGGAAGCGCCGCGCGAGGGGCCGACGCGGGAAGGGCCGGGCCAGGGACGTGCCGCGCGAGGGAGGCCGATCAGCCGCGCGCACCACCCGGCACCGGCGCGTCGAACGCGGCCAGGAACCGCCGCTGGAAGGCGTCCATCCGCCACACCGGGGCGTCCGGCCGCGGGCGCAGCCCGTCCTGCCACCCCCAGCCGTCGATGCGCCGCAGCACCGCGGGGTCGTGCGCGATGACGGTCACCGGCACGTCGTGGTCGGCGCCCGGCCCGGTGACGAACGAGTTCGGCTGGTGGTCGCCCACCACGATCAGCACCAGGTCGTCGTCGCCGTACCGCTGCACGAACCCGAGCAGCGAGGACAGCGAGTAGCCGATCGAGGTGGAGTACGCCGCCTGCAGCCGCGCCTGATCGCCCCACACCTCGGCCCGACTCGACTGCCCGGTCTCGTGGATCCCGGCGAACACCGACCCGTCCCCGAGCTGCGCCCACGGCACCGACCGGGGCAGCGGGACCCACGGGGTGTGGCTGGAGACCAGGTCGACCTCGGCCCACACCGGCGGTCGTGGCTGCCGGGCGAGCTCCAGCCGGTGCAGCGCCTCCAGGGTGAACTGGTCGGGCACCTTCCCGTAGCCGAAGCCGGGGCCGCGGTAGCCCATGCTGCGCCGGCCGTACATCTGGTCGAAGCCGTAGAGCCGCTGCCCCTCCGGCCACGGCGGGTCGCTGGACGGGATGTCCACCACGGTGCGCCAGCCGGCCCGCTCGAACGCACCGGTCAGCGTGGGGTGCCCCTCCTCGACCAGCCGGTCGTAGCGTCGCTGGCTGTCGATCCACAGCCCGGACTGGAACGTCGCGTGTGCCAGCCAGCTCATCCCGCCGAAGGTCGGCGAGGTCAGGAAGCCGCTGCGCGCGGCGTACCCGGAAGCGGCGAGCCGGCGGGTGCCCCGGTCCAGCAGCGCGGTCACCGGCGCGGCGGACGGCCCCTCGAGCGCGAAGCGCCCGTAGCTCTCCACGAACACCAGCAGCACGTCCTTCCCGCGCAGCCCGGCGAGCCGGGGCTGACCGGCGGTGGCACTGCGCTGCGCCACCAGCAGCTGATCGAAGCTGCGCTCGTCGCGAATCCCGGCGCGCACCTGCTGCCACTGCTGCACCGCCAGTGCCACGTCGCTGCTGGACGCGACCCGGCCCGCCCCCAGGGTGAGCCCGGTGCCCGCCAGCGCGAGCCACACCGCGAGCGCGCCGGCCAGCACGCGGCCGGCCGCAGCCCGCCGCCCCTCCAGCAGCGCCGCGACGCGCAGCCCTGCCAGCGGCAGGCCCACCAGCAGCCCGACGACGAGGACGACCACGCCGACCAGCACGAGCACGGCCCCGGCGGTGCCCACGGAGTCGAAGAGCAGGCTCACCGTCGAGTCGGCGTACGTCGCGTCGGTGACCGGGTCGAAGGGACGGTCCAGCGCCAGCCGGAAGCCCAGGTCGACCAGCTTGTACAGGCACAGGCCGGCCAGCCCCAACCCGGCGAGCAGCCCCACCCAGCGGCGCGTCCGCCCGCGCAGCGCCAGCAGCAGCCCGAGCAGCGCCAGGCCCTCGACCGGCAGCCGCAGCCACGCCAGCGGCGTGACCTCCTCCGGCCGGTGCGGCGCGACCAGGGCGGCCCACAGCAGCAGCGGCGCCAGCACCGACCACGCGCGAGCCCCGCGCCACCGGCCACGACGCGTCCAGCCGGCACGCAGCCGCTCACCACTGCGCCACCGGTACGCCGCCGGGCCGCGTCTCATCGCGGCCACGCCAGCAGGTCCACGTGCGGCACGGTCACCACCAGGCGCCCCGTGCGCAGCTGCGCCGACCGGCGAGGCAGGTAGTCGTCGTGCCGGGCCAGCTCGGGCTCCTGCGCGCACGCGGCGCTCCACCACCCGGCCAGCCACTCCCGGATCAACGCGGCCTGGTCCGTGCCGAGCACCCACGGGGTGGGGCGCAACGCGACGAGCGCGCCGTGCCGGTGGAAGGCCTCCACCGCACGTGCGGCCGCGGCCGGGCCGAGCAGGGCGCCGTCCGGAGTACGCCGCTGCTGGTGGGCGTTGAACGCCTCGCGCACCAGGGCGTCGAGCGGCTCGGCCGGGCGGAGGCCGACCTCTCCGGTGACCGAGAGCGCGATCAGCACCGGGCACCGGGCCGCGACGCAGCCGGCCACGAACCGGTCGAGCTCGTCTGCGGTCATCATGTCCAGCAGCGCCGAGGCGGTGATCAGGTCGGCACTGGCCAGCACCTCGGCCGGCAGGCGGGTGATGTCGTCGCAGCGGGTCTCCGCGCTGACCGGCGCCTGATCGGCCGCGACCACAGGCGGGTGGGTCGCCGCCAGCGCGAGCAGCTCGTCGTCGCGGTCGTGGAGCACCCAGTGCTGCGGCCCGCGCAGCTGCGGGGCGAGCCAGCGGGCCATCGACCCGCTGCCGGCGCCGAGGTCGTGCACGACCAGCGCGCGTCCGTCCGGCAGCAGCCCGCGCACCCGGCTCACCAGCGAGGTGGAACGGGCGCGGCCGTCCGCGCGCTCACGCAGCCGGAGCCAGTCGGCTCCGGCCCGGGCGGGCTGGGTGGACGTGCCGGTCATCGGGCCTCCCTTCGCGTCGGTCACCGCATCTCCAGTGAACCGAACGCGCGCGTTGTCCGTAGTGCCTTCGTGACGAGGGATACGGGAGGAACCGTGGTCAGAGATCGACTGCACGCCGGAACGGGTCCTCGACTGCGTACTCGGCACCGCCAACAGCTGCTCGGCGTGCTGGGGTTGCTGGCCCTGCTGGCCGCCGTGGACCAGACCACCGAACTCGCCGGGCTCCCCGGGCACACCGGGCACACCGGCGGGCTCGGTGCGGTCGGCTGGGCGGTCGCGCTGACCTGTGGCCTGCTGGTGCACGGTTGGGTCGCCCGCAGCCTGGTCCGGTGGCGCCGGCCGGCCTTGGGTGCGGCGGACCTGATCACGCTCGGGCGGGCCACCCTCGCCTGTGCCGCGGCCGGGCTGGCCGCCGCGACGATGCTCGGGTCGCCGCGGACGCCGGTCCTGGTCGGGCTCGTCACGCTCGCCCTGCTGCTCGATGCCGTCGACGGCCCGGTGGCGCGGCGTACCCGGTCGGTGTCGGTGTTCGGCGGCCGCTTCGACGGGGAGGCCGACGCGTTCTTGATGCTGGTGCTCAGCGCCTACCTGGCGGCCACCGTCGGGGTCTGGGTGCTCGCCATCGGCGTGATGCGCTACGCGTTCGGCGCGGCGGGCTGGGCATGGCCGTGGCTGCGGGCCGACCTGCCGTTCCGGTACTGGCGCAAGGTGGTCACCGCGGTGCAGGGCATCGTGCTCACCGTGGCGGCCGCGGCGGTGCTCCCGCCGCTGTGGACGTACGCCGCTCTCGGCGGCGCGCTGGCCCTGCTGGTGGAGTCGTTCGCCCGCGACGTGGTGTGGCTGTGGCGGCGACGGCCCACCGCCCGGATCGCGCCCGTCGTCTCCTCCCGGCACGGCACGCAGGGCCTGCGCAGCGCGACCTCGCTGTCCGGGAGCCTGCCGTGACGGTGGTGGCAGCCAGCCACGCCCGGCGCGAGGTGCTGGACCGGGCCGTGCTGCGCGCGAAGCTCGCGGCGTACCCGCCGGGGCAGTTCGTCGGCCAGGAGAGCTTCATGACCGCCGGCGAGATCCTTGCCCTGGCGCGCCGGGCAGGCGTCGGTCCCGGTGTGCGCGTGCTCGACGTCTGCTGCGGGGTCGCCGGCCCCGGGCGGCTGGTCACCCGGGAGCTGGGCTGCGACTACCTCGGCGTGGACGTCAGCGCCCCGGCCATCGCGCTGGCCCGGCAACGGGCTGCGGACGCCGGCCTGGCCTGCGCCTTCCGGGTCGGGGCGGTTCCGCCGCTTCCGGCCGGCGGCTTCGACGTGGTCCTGCTGCTCGAGACGCTGCTCGCCTTCGCGGACAAGGAGCCGCTGCTGGCGGCCGTGGCGTCGGCACTGCGGCCGGGCGGCCGGTTCGCGTTCACCGTCGAGGAGGGGGCGCCGATGAGCGCCGCGGAGGCCGCCGCGATGCCCGACGCGGACACGGTCTGGCCGGTGCCACTCGACCAGCTGCACGCGTTGCTGGACCGGGCCGGGCTCCGGGTCCGCTGGCAGGACGAGTGCACCGACCAGCACCTCCGCGTGGTCGAGACCCTGGTCGAGATGTTCGCTGCCGATGCCGAGCACATCCGTCGCCACGTCGGCGCACCCGTCCACGACGACCTGCTCACGGCGCACCGGACCTGGGTCGACTGGCTGGCCGGCGGGCGGATCCGCAAGTTCGCCGTCGTGGCCGAGCGCGCCGCCGCCTGACCGGCTGCCCCGGGCAGGCACACGGAAACCAGTTGAGTGTGCCGGCCCGCCCCGGTTGGCTGAGCACATGAGCGAACACCAGATCCGCGTGGGCCCGGCCGAGGACGCCGAGCGCTACCTGGCCACCGACAAGACCGTCTGGTTCGACGGCACGCCCTCGACGTCGCTGGAGGAACAGCTGCTCGGGATGCCCGAGCACCAGCGGTTCGCCGCCATGGTCGACGGGCCGGGTCCGGAGCCCGACGCGAGCGCCGACTCCGGCACCTACCCCGGGATCTACGGCGTCTTCCCGCTCACGCTGTCGGTGCCCGGCGCGGGCTGCGGCGTACGCCAGGTGCCGTGCGCCGGGCTGACCTGGGTCGCGGTGCACCCCGACCACCGGCGCAAGGGCGTGCTCAGCGCCATGCTGCGCCACCACTTCGAGCAGGTGCACGCCCAGGACGGGGTGCACCTCTCCGGGCTGCACGCCAGCGAGCCTGCCATCTACGGGCGGCACGGCTACGGGCTGGCCTCCCTCGAGCTCGACGTCAGCCTCGGCCGCGGGACCACGCTGACCGCGCCCGGGCTCGAGGAGGAGGCCGGCGCGTTGACCACCCAGCTGCAGACCGTCTCGGACCCGGGCATCGCCAAGCGGCTGCGGGAGTGCCACCTCGCGGTCGCCCCGCTGGGGGCGGTGGTCGGCGACCTCGGCTACTACTCCCGGCTGTGTCACCAGAGCCCCGAGGAGCTGCGCGAGAAGGAACCGTGGCGGGTGCTGTTCGCCCGGCGCGACGGCGCGGACGCCGGCTTCGCGGTGTTCCGCCGCAGCCACAAGTGGGAGCGCGCCCGCCCCGCCGGAGAGCTCACCGTGTGGGCCGTGGTCGGCGACCCGGCCGCGCAGCTGGCCCTGCTGCGCCGGCTCGTCGACTTCGACCTGATGGGGTCGGTGAAGATCAGCAGCGTCGGAGTCGACGACCCGCTGCTGCTGTGGGCCGGCGGCCCCCGCGCGACCGCGGACGTGGCCACCTACGACAGCCTGTGGGTGCGGCTGGTCGACCTGCCCGAGTCGCTGCAGCAGCGCACCTGGAGCGCACCGTGCGACGTGGTGCTGGAGGTCGCCGACCGCGCGGCGCCCTGGAACGCCGGCCGGTGGCGGGTGCACGCGGACGCGGACGGCGCCGCCACCGTGGAACGCACCGACCGGGACGCCGACCTGCACCTCCCGGTCGAGGCGCTGGGATCGGCGTACCTCGGCGGGGGGAACCTGACCGCGCTGCGCCGCGCCGGCCTGGTCACCGAGCAGCGCCCCGGCGCCGCCGCACAGCTGTGGCGGGCGATGCGCACCGACCTCGCACCGACCGCCGCGATCGGCTTCTGACACAGGTCCGGGCCGGCCCCGCAGGGCCGGCCCGGACGTGTCGGTGCGTTCAGCAGGTCAGCACCCGGTCAGCGCAGGTCGAACCGGTCCAGGGTCATCACCTTGTCCCAGGCCGCGACGAAGTCGCGGACGAACTTCTCCTGCGCGTCGTCGGCGCCGTAGACCTCGGCCAGCGCACGCAGCTGCGAGTTCGCGCCGAAGACCAGGTCGACCGCCGTGGCGGTCCACTTGACCTCGCCGCTGGCGGCGTCGCGGATCTCGTAGACGTTCTCGGCCTCCCGCGACGCCTTCCACTCCGTGCCGGCCTCGAGCAGGGTGCTGAAGAAGTCGTTGCTCAGCACCCCCACGCGGTCGGTGAAGACGCCGTGCTGCGCCCCGCCGGCGTTGGCGCCCAGCGCCCGCATGCCGCCGACCAGCACCGTCATCTCCGGCGCGGTCAGCCCCAGCATGTAGGAGCGGTCGACCAGCAGGGTCTCCGGGGAGAGCTTCTCCCCCGGCTGCAGGTAGTTGCGGAACCCGTCGGCGCGCGGCTCGAGCACCGCGAAGGAGTCGACGTCGGTCTGCTCCTGGGTGGCGTCGGTGCGGCCCGGCGCGAACGGGACCGTGATCTCCACGCCCGCCTCACGCGCTGCGCGCTCCACGGCCGCACAGCCGCCGAGCACGATCAGGTCGGCAAGGGAGACGCGCTTCCCGCCGGTCTGGGCGTCGTTGAACTCCTGCTGCACCCGCTCGAGCACCTCGAGCACCGTGGCGAGCTCGGCCGGCTGGTTGACCTCCCAGTTGCGCTGCGGCTCCAGGCGGATCCGGGCGCCGTTCGCGCCACCGCGCATGTCGGTGCTGCGGAAGCTCGCCGCCGATGCCCAGGCGGTGCTGACCAGCTGGGTGTTCGACAGGCCGCTGTCGAGCAGGGTCTGCTTCAGCTGGGCCACGTCGGCCTCGTCGACGAGCTCGTGGTCGACGGCCGGGACCGGGTCCTGCCAGATCTCCGGCTCCGGGACCCACGGGCCCAGGTAGCGCGCGACCGGGCCCATGTCGCGGTGCATCAGCTTGTACCAGGCCTTGGCGAAGGCCACCTCGAGCTCCTCGGGGTGCTCGAGGAACCGGCGTGCGATCGGCTCGTAGATCGGGTCGAAGCGCAGCGCGAGGTCGGTGGTCAGCATCGTCGGACGGTGCTTCTTGTTCGGGTCGTGGGCGTCCGGGACGATCTCGTCGTCGGTCTTGGCCACCCACTGCTTGGCGCCGGCCGGGCTGTCGACCAGCTCCCACTCGTAGCCGAACAGGGTCTCCAGGAAGCTGTTGTCCCAGGTGGTCGGCGTCGGCGTCCAGGTGACCTCGAGGCCGCTGGTGATGGTGTCGCCGCCCCTACCGGTCCCGTGGCTGCTCTTCCAGCCCAGGCCCTGGTGCTCGAGCGGGGCCGCCTCCGGCTCCGGGCCCACGGAGTCGGCGGGGCCGGCGCCGTGGGTCTTGCCGAAGGTGTGGCCGCCGGCGATGAGGGCCAGCGTCTCCTCGTCGTTCATCGCCATCCGCTCGAAGGTCACCCGGATGTCGCGGGCCGCGGCCACCGGGTCGGGCTTGCCGTTGGGGCCCTCGGGGTTGACGTAGATCAGGCCCATCTGGACCGCGGCCAGCGGGTTGGCGAGGTCCCGGTCACCGCTGTAGCGCTCGTCGCCCAGCCAGGTGTCCTCAGGGCCCCAGAAGATCTCCTCGGGCTCGTAGATGTCCTCGCGACCGAAGCCGAAGCCGACGGTCTTGAAGCCCATCGACTCCATCGCGACGTTCCCGGCGTAGGCGATCAGGTCCGCCCAGGAGATCTTGTTGCCGTGCTTCTGCTTGACCGGCCACAGCAGTCGGCGTGCCTTGTCCAGGTTGGCGTTGTCCGGCCAGCTGTTCAGCGGCGCGAAGCGCTGCGCGCCGTCACCGGCGCCGCCCCGGCCGTCGTGGATCCGGTAGGTGCCGGCGGAGTGCCAGCTCATCCGGATGAAGAGCGGGCCGTAGTGGCCGAAGTCGGCGGGCCACCAGTCCTGCGAGGTGGTCATCACCTCGACCAGGTCCCGCTTGAGCTCCTCCAGGTCCAGCTTCTGGAACTCCTCGGCGTAGTCGAAGTCCTCCCCCATCGGGTTGGCCTCGTGCGACCGGTGGTGGAGCACCTTGAGGTTGAGCTGGTTGGGCCACCAGTCCTGGTTGCCCCGCGGTCGGTGGTCCGTCTCCTGCTGCGGCGACGGGATGGCCGGGTTCTCGCTTTCGCTGCCGTGCTCAGACACGTCAGTTGCTCTCCTATCTGGCTGGATTGCTCGGATTGCTGGGCTTGCTCGGATTGCTGGTCTCGCTGTACTCGCCGGCCTGCGGCGACGACGGCTCCTCGGCGCCGGCGACGCAGTCCGGGCACCGCGCCCAGTAGGTCACCTCCGCCTCGTCGATCTCGAAACCGTGGTGCTCGGCGGCCTCGAGGCAGGGAGCCTCGCCGACCGCGCAGTCCACGTCGGCGATCGCGCCGCACGAGCGGCAGACCGCGTGGTGGTGGTTGTCCCCCACCCGCGACTCGTAGCGGGCCACGGAGCCGGGCGGCTGGATGCGCCGCACCACGCCCGCCTCGGTCAGCGCCTGCAGGACGTCATAGACCGCCTGCT
>DASSVD010000032.1:0-3211 GCA_035706365.1 Nocardioidaceae bacterium | reverse complement strand
TCCGCGTTCGTGGCGATCCGGCACCTGGGGCCGACGTACTCCCCGGGGTCGCTGTCGCTGGGCCGGTTGCTGGTGGCGTCGGTCGCGCTCGGGCTGGTGGTGCTGGCTCGAGGCGTACGCCGACCCAGCCGCCGCGACTGGCCTGCGCTGATCACGATCGGGGTGCTCTGGTACGGCCTCTACAACGTCTCGCTCAACGCCGGCGAGCTCCGGGTCGACGCCGGCACCGCCGCCCTGCTCATCCAGCTCTCGCCGGTGCTGGTGGCGGTCCTGGCCGTGCTGTTCCTCGGCGAGCGCGCATCGGTGTGGCTGGGCGTGGGGCTGCTCCTCGCCCTCGCCGGCGTCGTGCTGATCGGCTTCAGCACGTCTCCGGGCGGGTCGCGCGACCCGTGGGGCGTGGCCCTGTGCCTGGTGGCGGCAGCGGCGTACGCGGTGAGCATCATCGTGCAGAAGCCGCTGGTGGCGCGGCTGCCCGCGCTGCAGATCACCTGGATCGCGTGCACGGTCGGGGCGATCACCTGCCTGCCGTTCGCCGGCGACCTGGTGCACGACGCGACCTCGGCGCCGCTCGCGGACGCGGGGTGGGTGGTCTACCTGGGGCTGTTCCCCACCGCGATCGCGTTCACCACCTACGCCTTCGCGCTGACCCACATGGACGCCAGCCGGCTCAGCGTCACCACGTACCTGGTGCCGCCGCTGACCGTGGTGATGGCATGGGTGCTGCTCGGCGAGGTGCCGCCCCCGGTCGCCTACGTCGGCGGGCTGCTGTGCCTGGTCGGGGTGGCGGTCGCCCGACGCCGGCCGCGTCCGCGGACCCGGGTGGAGGAGGGCGCGCCGGCCTGACGCGGCGGGCGGCCGTGCTGCGGGCGCTGCGGGTGCTGCGCCGGGACGTGGCCGGGGCTGCCCGCGACGTGCCGCCCGTGCTTCCCACGGCGTTCGCCTCCTCTCCTGGGTGAATCCGCCATGGGCAGCGCCAGTTCGCCTGCATACCCTGGTGATCTCGGGGCGGGAGGGTCAGCCGTTCTCCAGCCAGCCCCGGAACGCCTCGAGGTTGCGGGTGGACTCACCGCGCGAGGTGCGCCACTCCCACTCCTTGCGGATCGAGCTGGCGAAGCCGAGCTCGAGGATGGTGTTGAACGACTCGTCGGCGTAGCTGAGCACCGCGCCGAGCAGGCGGTCCACCTCCGCGGGCGTCACCGAGGACAGCGGCAGCCGGCCGTCGAGGTAGATGTCACCCAGGTGGTCCACGGCGAAGGCGACGCCGTACATCCGCAGGTTGCGCTCGAGCATCCAGCGGTAGACCCGCTCGTGGTTCTCGTCGGGCCGCCGGGCCACGAACGCGTGCACGCCCAGCGCATGCTCGCCGACGTCGAAGCGGCACGGCGTCTGCAGCTTCTTCTCCCCCGGCAACGTCACCGTGAATACGCCGGGGCGGATCTCCTGCCACTCCAGCTCGTGGTCCTCGAAGACCTGCCGCAGGGTGCGCGCCGCCCGACCTGCCTCGGTGTCCTCGTCGGCCGCGGTCGGGGCCAGCTGCGCTGCGGCCTCGGCCGATCCGCTGGTCTTCGCGTCGCTCATCTCCCCATCCTTCCGCAGACGCCGGCGACTATGCCTCAGGGGCCACCCGGTGCTGCAGCGTGGCGGCGGCCCGCTGGTACACCTCGACCGTACGCGCCGCGGTGTGCTCCCAGGCGAACGACGCCGCCTGGCGCACCGCACCCCGGGACAGCTCCGCCCGCAGCCGCGGCGAGGCGAGCACCGGCTCGATGGCGCGGGCGTAGTCCTCGGGGTCGTGCCCCTCGACGAGTACGCCGGAGCGGCCCGAGGCGACCGCGGTGGTGAGCCCGCCGACCGCCGCCGCCACCACGGGCGTCCCGGTGGCCTGCGCCTCGACCGCGACCAGGCCGAAGGACTCGTTGTAGGAGGGGACGCACACCAGCGTGGCCGCGGCGTACCAGTCGGCGAGAACCGTCTGCGCCACCGGCGGCACGAACCGCACCACGTCGTCGACGCCGAGCCGCACCGCCAGCTGCGCCAGCGCGTCCGGATGCTCCAGGCCGGACCCGGACGGCCCGCCGACGACCGGCACGACGAGCCGAGGTCGCAGCCCCGGGTCGCGGTCCAACAGCGCGGCCACCGCGTGCAGGAGTACGTCGGGGGCCTTGAGCGGCTGGATCCGGCCGGCGAAGAGCAGGATGTGCGCGTCGCGGGGCAGGCCGAGCCGGTCCCGCGCCGCGCCCTGCTCGCGAGGCTCGAACACGGACAGATCCACGCCGGGGTGCACCACCTCGACCCGTCCGGGATCCGCGTCGTAGAGGTTGATCAGCTGCTTGGCCTCCTGGTCGGTGTTCGCGACCAGCATGTCGGCGGCCTCGACAACCTGCTCCTCGCCGATCACCCGGGCGGCCGGCTCGGGGGTGTCGCCGGCGGCCAGCGACTCGTTCTTCACCTTGGCCATCGTGTGCATGGAGTGCGCCAGCGGAACGCTCCACCGGTCGCGCACCAGCGCTCCGACCTGGCCGGAGAGCCAGTAGTGCGAGTGCACCAGGTCGAACCAGCCGTGCTCGTGGCCGGCTTCGGCGCGCAGCACCTCGCGGGCGAAGGTGCACAGCTGCCCGGGGAGCTCGGCCTTGGTGAGCCCTTCGAACGGCCCGGCCGGGACGTGGTGCACGGTGACGCCGGGCTCGGCCTCGACCACCGGGGGCAGTGCGGAGGAGGTGGCCCGGGTGTAGATCTCCACCGCGATGTCGCGCTGGGCCAGGCGCCGGGACAGCTCGCGGACGTAGACGTTCATCCCGCCGGCGTCGCCGGTGCCCGGCTGGTCCAGCGGCGAGGTGTGCAGGCTGATCATCGCGACCCGGCGCACGGGGAGGCGCAGCGGGCGGGACAGCGGGTCGCGCTCCGGGACGCGCCCGGGGCGCTGGGGTGCGACGTTCACAGGGCAGACCTCCGACTGGGCAACCGCCGGGGACGCGCGGCTATTCCGCACGCCCCTTCGACGTGTGACCCGGCACCGGGCAGATCATGCGCCGCGGTGTGCCGCCCTCAGCGCGCCGCGCGATGTCCTCAGCGCGCCGTGTGATGTCCTCAGCGCGCCGCGCGATGTCCCCCGCGAGCCGCCCGCCGGCCCGCGGTCTCGGCCGCATCCGCCCGGCCGCCACCCGCGGCGCGCGCACCCGAAGCGCGCCCTCGCCGGCCGGGCCCCGCTCGT
>DASSVD010000031.1:0-3672 GCA_035706365.1 Nocardioidaceae bacterium | reverse complement strand
GCTCGCCGAGGGCTTCGGCGTGGCCGACATCTCCCGCAAGCTCTACGTGTCGGAGTCGACGGCGAAGTCGTCACTGCGCTCGAAGGCGCGGGAGAGCCCCTGCCGGATCAGGTCGTGGTCGTCCACGAGCACCACCGTGATCGGCATGCCCGCGGAGTCCGACATGTTCACCCTTCGACGTGTTGGTCTCTTTCTACCGTCTTGTCCGGGACCTCCACCACTACCGCCGTCCCCGCGGTGTGTCCGTGTCCGCTACTGATCCGCAGGCGGGCACCGATCCGGTCCGCGCGCTCCCGCATCACCCGCAGCCCGTAGGAGTCGTCGCGACCGTCCTGCATGCCGATCCCGTCGTCGCGCACCTCGATCCGCGCCCGCGGCGGGCGCACCCGGCAGTCCACCCACAGGTTCTCCGCCTGCGAGTGCTTGCGTGCGTTGGTGATCGCCTCCTGGGTGATCCGCAGCAGCTCGGTCTCCACCTCCGCGCGCAGCCGGGTCGGCGCCTCGTCGAGGGTGAGGTGCACGGTCAGCGGCGAGCGGGCCCCGACCAGCCGCACGTAGTCCGACAGCGCCGAGCCGAGCCCGCCGCTGGGGTCCACCTCGCTGCGCAGGTCGAAGATCGACAGGCGCAGCTCGCTGACCAGCCGGCTCAGGTCGTCGCGGAGCTGCTTGAGCTGCTGGGCCTGCTCCGGGTCGGCGGCGGTGGCGGCCATGTCGTCGACCACGTAGCCCAGCGAGGCGACCTCCTGGGCGATCCCGTCGTGGATCTCGCGCGCCACCCGACGGCGCTCCTCGGCGGTCGCGATCGAGCGGACCTCGTCGAAGACCAGCGCCGTGTCCAGCCGCAGGCTGTGGTCGTCGACGCTCGGCATCAGCTCGGTGACCGTCTCCGGCTCCGGGCTGGCCGGACCGTCCGCGACCAGGACGCCGATCATCCGGGTGCCCACCCGCAGCGGCAGCACCGCCCGGTGCCGGCGCCAGGCTTGCCCGACCTGCCGGATGAACACGGCGGGCTCCATCTCCGCCCAGCACCGGTCGATGCCCTCCTCGTCGGGGGTGATGTCGATGCGCGCATTGCTGCCCCAGTAGCCCAGCGGCACCAGCACCCCGCCCTCGGAGCGGACGAACACCGCCGCCTGGCTGGAGCCGAGCACCTCGGTCACCGACGTCAACAGCTGCGAGGCCATCGTCACCGGGTCGAGGCCGGCGGACAGCCGCCGCGCGACCAGGCGCAGCTGGGTGAGCAGCCGCTTGGCCGCCTCGTACGACGCGTCGCTGCTGGTCGGCGCCGGAAGCTTGCCCATCTCGCGCAGCCACGCCCCGAGCAGGCCCACCCCGAGCGCGGTGACCAGCCACGGCGCCCCCACGTCCACGCTGGCGTGCCAGTTCAGCCGGCCGGGCAGGGCGGCGGCCGCGCCGACGAGCACCCCGCCCTCGACCAGCAGCACCGGCACCACGGCGACCACGCCGCGGGTCGCGCCGGCAACGAGGGCGGGTGCGGACAGGTAGGGGAGCAGCGGCAGACCGTTCGGCAACAGCACGGCCACGATCGCGGCCACCAGCGCCGCCTCGAGCACCGTCACGGCCACCGTGGGCAGCACGTGTCGCCGCGAGGTCACATCGGCGAGCACCGCGATCAGCACCACCGCAGCCGCGCCCAGCCACGCGTCGCGGCTGCCGGCCAGCGCCGCCAGTCCCACGACCGCAGCCGTGCCGAAGACGCGGCTCCCCGCGGCGACGCGGGTCAGCCGCCTCACCGTACGCCGCCGCCCAGGGAGTTCATGATGCTGATCACACCAGGGCCCATCACCGCGATGAACAGGCAGGGCAGGATGCAGAACATCAGCGGGAACAGGATCTTGACCGGCACCTTCTGCGCCAGCTCCTCGGCGCGCTGGCGCCGCTTGGTGCGGATCTCGCCGGCCTGCACCCGCAGCACCTGACCGACCGGGATGCCGAACGCGTCGGCCTGCACCATCGCGGAGACGAAGCCGCGCAGCTCCGGCAGCGTGGTCCGCTCGCCGAGTGCGCGCAGCGCCTTGGCCCGCCCCAGCCCGATCTGCATCTCCTGCAGCACCCGGGCGAACTCCTCGGCCAGCGGGCCCTCGGTGTTGCGGGCCACGTGCGCCAGCGCGGCGTCGAAGCCGAGGCCGGCCTCCACGGAGATGGTGAGCAGGTCCAGCGCGTCGGGCAGCGCCCGCTGCATGCTCTGCGTGCGGTCGTAGCCCTTCTGGTAGAGGTACATGTTCGGCCCCATGTAGCCGGCCAGCGCGGCCAGCACGCAGACCGCCAGCGCGGGGGCGAGGCCGACCCCGAAGAGCATGCACCCGGTGAGACTGAGGAACAGCATCACCGCGAACCCGATGAACTTCAGCGACGTGAACCGGTCGATGGTCCAGCCGGGCGGGTTGCCGGCGACCTCGAGGCGGTGCCGCACCCGCTCGGCGTGGTCGGCCGGGGTGAGCTTCTTGGCGATGCCCAGGGTGCGGTCCAGCAGCGGGTTGAGCACCCGCTCCTGGAAGCCGGGCTCGAGCTCGGCCTTCATCGGGTCCGGCGCGGTGGTGAACGCCTGCACCACGGCCAGCGACCGGCTGACCCCGCGCGCCTCGTTGGTGAAGACGCCGATCGCGGTCAGGCACAGCAGCAGCGCCAGGAAGATCCCGGCGATGCCGGCGACGAGCAGCACGGTTGGCGTGTCCACCTCAGACCTCCACCTTGACCATCTTGCTGAGCCAGAACGCGCCGACCACCATCATCACGGCGGCGAAGCCGATCATGATCCATCCCAGCATGGAGTCCAGCATCGGCTGCAGGTAGCTCGGGTTGGCGATCGCCAGGTAGGCGACGAACCCGGGCGGCAGCGCGCCGAGGATCCACGCCGAGAGTCGGCCCTCGGCCGAGAGTGCCTTGACCTGGCGGCGCAGGTACTCCCGCTCGCGCAGCGTGGCGGCCACGTTGAGCAGCAGCTCGGCCAGGTTGCCGCCGACCTCGCGCTGGATCCGGATCGCCATCACCACCCAGTGGAAGTCGCTGCTCTCCATCCGCTGCGCCACCGAGTCCAGGGCGTCCTCGATGTTGACCCCGAGCCGGGTCTCGGTCAGCGCCCGCTTCAGCTCCCCGGACACCGGCTGGGTCCCCTCACGGACCACGGTGTCCACCGACTGCGCCAGCGACAGGCCCGCGGACAGGCTTCCCGACATCAGCTGCAGCACGTCGGCCAGCTGCCCCTCGAACGCCTTGAGCCGCCGGCTGCGCTTGATCCCGAGCCACAGCCACGGCACCACGATGCCCAGCGCGAGGAACAGGATGGTCAGCAGCAGGCCGCCGGAGGACAGCAGCAGCCCGAGCACGCCGGCCAGGATCGCGATGCCGGCGTGGATCGGCAGCCACTCGGCCGGCTTGAGGTGCACGGCGGCGGCGTCCAGCCGGGCGCCCAGCGCGGACTCGAAGCCGCGGTTGGAGGCCAGCGCCTTCTGCGCCATCCCGACGGCCTGACCGGCCACGCCGGGCTGGGGTGCGGTCGCCCGCGGACCGCCCGGCGAGGGCGCGGCCATCCGCGCGTCCTTGGTCCGGCTGTACGCCGCGATCCGCTCCTCCAGCGTGAGCGGGCGGGTTCCGCCGCCGGTGAAGGCGGCTCCCAGCAGCACGAGTACGCCGAGGCCGACCGCGACCAGT
>DASSVD010000030.1:0-3488 GCA_035706365.1 Nocardioidaceae bacterium | reverse complement strand
CTGGTACTTCGTCGCCCGGTTCTTCACCGGCACCGGCATCGGCGGTGAGTACGCCGCGATCAACTCCGCCATCGACGAGCTGATCCCCGCGAAGTACCGCGGCCGCGTCGACGTGGCGATCAACGGCTCGTTCTGGGTCGGGGCCGCCGGCGGCTCGCTGCTCACCATCCCGCTGCTCGACCCGACCCTGGTGAACCCCGAGTGGGGCTGGCGCGCGGCGTTCGGTCTCGGCGCCGTGCTGGCCGTCGGCATCCTGCTGGTCCGCCGCAACGTGCCGGAGAGCCCGCGCTGGCTGTTCATCCACGGCCGCGAGGACGAGGGTGAGCGCATCGTGCGCGACATCGAGGAGACGGTGCACGAAGAGACCGGCAAGCAGCTGCCCAGCGTCTCCGACACGATCACCATCCGGCAGCGCCGCACCATCGGCCTGGGCCTGATCGCCAAGACCGTGTTCACGATGTACCCCAAGCGCACGTTCCTGTGCTTCTCGTTGTTCGTGGGTCAGGCTTTCCTCTACAACGCGTTCTTCTTCACCTACGGCAGCACCCTGGAGACGTTCCTCGACGTCAAGCAGACCGGCTGGTACCTCGCGATCTTCGCGGTCAGCAACTTCGTCGGCGCCCTGGTGCTCAGCCCGCTGTTCGACTCGCTGGGCCGGGTGCGGATGATCGCCGGAACCTACATCCTCTCGGGCGTGCTGCTCGCCATCGCAGGGCTCGTCCTCGGCGGGTTGACCGCGGTCACCCTCACCATCTTCGGGGCGGTGATCTTCTTCTTCGCCTCGGCCGGGGCCAGCGCGGCCTACCTGACCGCCAGCGAGGTGTTCCCGATGGAGACCCGGGCGCTGTGCATCGCGTTCTTCTACGCGATCGGCACCGCGGCAGGCGGCATCACCGGACCGCTGCTGTTCGGCGCACTGATCGACAACGCCTCGCAGAGCAAGGACATCACCCAGATCGCGCTCGGCTACTTCATCGGCGCCGCGCTGATGATCGGCGGAGGCGTGGTAGAAGCGTTCCTCGGCGTCAAGGCCGAGGGCGTCTCGCTCGAGAGCATCGCCAAGCCGCTGACCGCCGAGGACGAGCCGTCGGGCGGCGGAGGCCCGCAGGACCGCACCTCGCCCGCCACGGCCTGACCGGTCCGCCGGCGAACCGACGTCCGCCCACCAACCGGCCCACAACGAAGAAGGAGACCGCGATGCCGATGCCACCCCCGAAGCCGTCGACCGAGGGTCGCCGCGACCGTCAGGTGTTCCACGAGATGGGCCAGATCGTGCGCGCCCTGGAGGCCGAGGGGCCGCTGGACCGCGACGGTCTGGCCGGTGCCCTCGGGGCTCGCTACTGGGAGGCCGACCGCTTCGACCGGGCCCTGGCGTTCGCGGTCGCCGACGGGCTGGTGGTACGCACCGCGGACGGCACCCTCACCGCCAGCTGACAGCGCCATACGGTCGGCTGCAGTCGACTGCGGTCGGCTGAATCCGACTGCAGCCGGCCCGGCGCCCGGGTCACGGCGTCGTACTGCCCGGGCGCGCCCCGCAGCGGCGTACGGCGAGGAGCAGCAGGGACCGGGTGACCCGCACCAGCTCGTCCAGGTCGACGTGCTCGTGCGGGCCGTGCGCGACGCTGATGTCCCCTGGCCCGTAGTGCAGCGTAGGGATGCCGCCGATGCCCGCGTAGAGCCGCAGGTCGCTGCCGTAGACCTCTGCCCCGAGCGGCGGCCGCGTGCCGCCGGTGTCGACGACCGCCGCCCCGACCTCGTCGACCAGCGCGTGATCGGGGTCGATCCGGCCACTGGCGAACTGGCCTCCGGGCCAGGTGACGATCGGCCGGTTCTCGCGCAGCCACGGGTCCTGCGCGCTCACCTCGGTGATCAGGTCCTCCAGCGCCAACCGGGCCTGCCGCGGGTCCTCGTCGAGCTGCACCCCGAGCCGCCCCTCGGCGGTGAGCTTGTCCGGCACGTTGCTCGCCCAGTCGCCCGCCTGCACCACGCCGACCGAGAGCGCGTAGGGAAGGTCGGAGCCGAACAGCGGGTCCGGTTCCTTGTTGCGGTCGGTCTCCAGGCGCACCAGCGCCTGGTAGATCGGCCAGAACGCCTCCAGTGCGCTGACCCCCTCGCGCCGCATGCTGCCGTGCGCCGAGCGGCCGGACACCTCGATCCGGAAGGTCAGCGCTCCGGCGGTGGCGGTGACGATCCGGCCGCCGGTGGGCTCGGTGATCACCGCCGCGTCTCCACGGTGACCGCGGCGCAGGGTGGCGAAGGCGCCGAGTCCGCCGTCCTCCTCCCCCACCACGCAGTGCACCGCGAGCGGACGCTCGAGGCGTACCCCGGCCTCCCGCAGGGTGCGCACGACGGCGAGGTTGGCGGCCACCCCGGCCTTCATGTCCGCGGCCCCACGCCCGTGCAGGGCGCCGTCGCGGATCTCGGCGGAGAACGGGTCGGCCCCCTGCCAGGTGGCGGGGTCGCCGGGGGGTACGACGTCGAGGTGGCCTTGCAGGATCAAGGCCGGGAACTCGTCCGACTGCATCCCGCCGGTGCTGCCGACCACACCGACGCCCTGGGTGCGCTCGGCCTCGGTGCCGGGGAACCACGGGTCCTCCGCCAGCTCGTCGAGGTCCAGGTCCCACTCGTCGACGTCACACCCCTGCTCGCGCAACAGGTCGGCCGCCAGGTGCTGCACCTCGCACTCGGCGTCACTGCCGCCCACGCTGGGCACCCGGACCAGGGCGGCCAGGGTGTCCACCAGGGCCGCCTCGTCCAGCGACCGGAGCACCTCGGCCTCGAAGCTCGACACGTTGCCGCTCATCGCCACCTCCTCGGGGTGAGTCCATCACACCCGACGGTGGTGGTTCAGGCCGAGTCCCAGCGGAACAACCTGACCGCGAGCGCGCCCAGCACCAACGCGAAGCCCAGCAGGATGGCGAAGGCGCCGGTGGTGGAGGCGGGTCCCATCCCACGCACCATCACGTCGCTCATCGCGTCGTTGAGGTGTCGCAGCGGCATCAGCTGGGAGACCACCTGCAACCACCGAGGCGCGCCCTCCAACGAGAAGAACGAGCCGGACAGGAACGCCATCGGCAAGACGATGAAGTTCCCCAGGTTGACCGCTCCCTCGGTGGTGCGGGCCAGGGCACCGGCCAGCAGCCCGATCGACATGAACGCCAGTGTCCCCGCGACGAGCAGCGGGATGCCCATCCACCAGGCGCCGGTCAACTGCAGACCGAAGGCGGCCATGCCCAGACCGAGGAAGATCGCCATCTGCACCAGCGCGATCGCGATGGTGACCACGATCCGGGCCGAGACGATCTGGGCCGTGCTGGCCGGAGACAGCCGGAGCCGGCGCAGCAGCTTGGAGACCCGCCACCCCTGCAAGGTCGACGCCGCCCCGAACGCCGCACTCATCGCCACCGCCCAGCCGAGCAACCCGGGGGTGACGAACTGGATGGCCTCCAGCGACTCGTCCTCGACTCGCTCGGTGCGCATGGAGTAGG
>DASSVD010000029.1:0-4820 GCA_035706365.1 Nocardioidaceae bacterium | reverse complement strand
CCTGACGCTGATCCGCATGACGCCGGATCTGGTCTACGATCAGCTCATCGGCATGGGCTGCGCCGACAAGCTTGTCTTCTCATGGGGCGGCAATCCGGGGGTCGGCTCGCTGCACCGCTTCCGCGACGCCGTCGAGCACGGCTGGCCGGTGCCGCTGGAGCTCGAGGAGCACAGTCACGCCGGGATGGCCAACCGCTACGTCGCCGGCGCCGCCCACCTGCCGTTCGCGGCGCTGCGCGGCTACCAGGGCAGCGGGCTGGCCGAGCGCAGCGCCACCATCTCCACGGTCACCTGCCCGTTCACCGGCGAGGAGCTGGCCGCCGTGGCGGCGATCAACCCCGACGTGACCGTGATCCACGCCCAACAGGCCGACCGCGCCGGCAACGTGCAGCTGTGGGGCATCCTCGGCGTGCAGAAGGAGGCTGCCCTGGCCGCCGAGCGGGTGCTGGTCACCGTCGAGGAGGTCGTCGACGAGCTCGAGCCGAGGCCCGGCGCGATCGTGCTGCCCAGCTGGGTGGTCACCGCCGTCGCCGAGGTGCCCGGCGGAGCGCACCCGTCGTACGCCGCCGGCTACACCACCCGCGACAACGCCTTCTACAGCGACTGGGACCCGATCAGTCGCGACCGGGACACGTTCACCGCCTGGATGCAGCAGCACGTGCTCGAGCCGGCCGGGGCAGCCCGATGACCGCGACCGACGGCACCGGCTGGACCGCCGACGAGATGATGACCGTCGCCTCGGCGCGTGCCCTGCTCGACGCGACCACCTGCTTCGTCGGCATCGGCCTGCCCAGCACCGCGGCGAACCTCGCCCGCGCCACGGGCAACCCCGACCTGGTGCTGATCTACGAGTCCGGCACGATCGGCGCCAAGCCCGGCGTGCTGCCGCTGTCCATCGGCGACGGCGAGCTGGCCGACACCGCCGACGCGGTGGTCCCGGTGCCGGAGATCTTCAACTACTGGCTGCAAGGCGGCCGCTGCGACGTCGGCTTCCTCGGCGCCGCGCAGGTCGACCGGTTCGCCAACATCAACACCACCCTGATCCCCCGCGACGGCCTGCCCGACCTGCGCCTGCCCGGTGCCGGCGGGGCGCCCGAGATCGCGGCGCACGCGGGCAAGGTGCTCATCGTGGTGCGCCACTCACCGCGCGTCTTCGTCGACCGGCTCGCCTTCGTCACCAGCGTCGGCTTCGGCGCGGGAGGCGACGACCGGGAGCGCCTGGGCCTGCGCGGGTCCGGCCCCACCGAGGTGATCACCGACCTGGGCGTGCTCACGCCCGACCCCGACAGCCGCGAGCTCACCCTGACCGCGGTGCACCCCGGGGTTAGTGTCGAGCAGGTGGTGACCGCCACCGGCTGGCCGCTGCGGGTCGCGGACGCGGTGCGCACCACCGCCCCGCCCACCGACGACGAGCTCGCCGCGCTGCGCGAGCTCCACGCTCGTACCGAGGAGGCACACCGTGCAGGGTCGTGAGGTCTACGTCGTCGACGCCGTGCGCACGCCGGTCGGCCGGTTCGGGGGCGCGTTCGCCTCGGTCCGTCCCGACGACCTGGCAGCGACGGTGATCAAGGCGCTGCTCGCGCGCACCCCGAGCCTGGACCCCGCCCGCATCGACGAGGTGTACTTCGGCGCAGCGAACCAGGCCGGCGAGGACAACCGGAACGTGGCCCGGATGGCCTCGCTGCTCGCCGGGCTTCCCGTCAGCGTGCCGGGCTCCACCATCAACCGGCTGTGCGCCTCCGGACTCGACGCGCTGGTGATGGGCGCCCGGGCCATCGCCGTCGGCGACGCGTCGGTGATGCTGGTCGGCGGCGTGGAGTCGATGACCCGCGCGCCGTGGGTCCTCCCGAAGCCCGAGCGAGCCTTCCCGGCGGGCAACGCACAGCTGTCCTCCACCACGCTGGGGTGGCGGATGGTCAACCCGAACATGCCCTCGCAGTGGTCGGTCAGCCTCGGCGAGGCGACCGAGCAGCTCGGCGAGAAGTACGCCGTGACCCGCGAGGCCGCCGACGCCTTCGCCGTGCGCAGCCAGCAGCGGGCCGCCCGCGCGTGGGCAGAGGGCGCCTACGACCCGCAGATCGTCCAGGTCGACGGCGCCGAGCTCGCTCGCGACGAGGGGATCCGCGACGGGGTCAGCCCGGAGTCCCTGGCCGGCCTGAAGCCGTCCTTCCGCTCCGACGGCACGGTCACCGCAGGCAACGCCTCGCAGCTCTCCGACGGGGCGGCCGCCCTGCTGCTCGTCGACGAGGACGGGCTGCGGGAGCTCGGCGCGGAGCCGCTGGCCCGGGTCACCGCGACCGGTGTGGACGCGGTCGAGCCGCAGTTCTTCGGCATCGGCCCGGTCCAGGCGGTCAACCGTGCACTGGCCAAGGCCGGCCACGACCTCGCAGACGTCGCGGTGATGGAGCTCAACGAGGCGTTCGCCGCCCAGTCGCTGGCGTGCCTCTCGGAGTGGCCGGAGCTCGACCCCGAGGTGGTCAACCCGCTGGGCGGCGCGATCGCGATCGGTCACCCCCTGGGGTGCTCCGGCGCCCGGCTGGCCGGCTCGTTGGCTCACCAGCTGGCCGCTGCCGGCTCCGGAGTCGGCGTCGCCGCCCTGTGCATCGGCGTGGGCCAAGGCCTCGCCGTGACCATGGAGCGCTGATGGAGGACTCGATGACAGACCAGCCGTCCACCGCGGCCGAGCAGCCGCTCGCGCAGCTGGACCCGCCGTACCTGTTCCCCGACTACACCTCGACGCTGCTGCGCTCCCCCAGCAAGGCGCTGGTGATGCCGCCGGCCGGGATGACCGAGCTGACCGGGCCGGTCTTCGGCTCCGGCGACCTGCGCGAGACCGACGCCGACCTGACCGTGCACGGCTCCGGTGAGGCGATCGGCGAGCGGATCATCGTGCACGGGCGGGTGACCGACAGCCGGGGCAAGCCGGTGCCGCACACGCTGGTGGAGGTCTGGCAGGCCAACGCGGCCGGCCGCTACATCCACGCGCTCGACCAGCACCCGGCGCCGCTGGACCCGAACTTCGTCGGCGCCGGTCGTTGCCTGACCGACGCCGAGGGGCACTACCGGTTCACCACGATCAAGCCGGGGCCCTACCCGTGGCGCAACCACCACAACGCCTGGCGTCCCGCGCACATCCACTTCTCGCTGTTCGGGCGGGCCTTCAGCCAGCGGCTGGTCACGCAGATGTACTTCCCCGGCGACCCGTTGTTCTACCAGGACCCGATCTTCAACGCGGTCCGGGACGAGCGGGCCCGCAAGCGGCTGGTCTCGGCCTACGACCACGGCGTGACCACCCCCGAGTGGGCGACCGGCTACCGCTTCGACATCGTGCTCGACGGCGCCCACGCGACGCCGTGGGAAGGCTGAGGAGGCCCGCGATGACCGAGTCCGAGCCGTACCGCTACGAAGTCACCGACGTGACCGCGTCACCGGGGCCGACGCCCTGGCAGACCGTGGGCCCCTTCTTCCACGACGCGCTGCCCTACGAGGCGGGCGGCGAGGTGGTCGGCCCCGCCCGGCCCGGCGCGTTCACCGTCTCGGGGCAGGTCCTCGACGGGGAGGGTACGCCGCTTCCGGACGCGCTGGTGGAGCTGTGGCAGGCCGACGAGGACGGCCGGTTCCACGACGAGCCGGGGATCTACCGCGGGCCGCAGGCCGACGGCTTCCGCGGGTTCGGCCGCTGCGCCACCGACGCCGAGGGGCGTTTCCGGTTCCGGACGGTGCGGCCGGCCGGGGTGCCGACCGCCGAGGGCACGCCCCAGGCGCCGCACGTCGCGGTGTCGGTGTTCGCCCGCGGGATGCTGCGCCGGCTGGTGACCCGCATCTACTTCCCCGGTGAGCCCGCCAACGCGACCGATCCGTTGCTGGACAGCCTGCCGGCGGAGCGGCGCGACACGCTGGTGGCCCGGGAGCTGCCCGATGGCTACGGTTTCGACGTGCACATCCAAGGTGATCTCGAGACCGTCTTCCTCGATGTCGGGCACTGAGCCGGGCGCGGAGGCCGCCGACGTCGGGTTGCTGTCCCCCGCCACCGCGGGCAGCGCGGCGGAGTCGCTGACCGGCGACGCCGCGGTGCTCTCCGCGCTCGTGCGTGCCGAGGCCGCCCTGCTGCGCGCGCAGGCGTCGGTCGGCCTGCTGCCGGCGTCCGCCACCGTGCTGGCGGACCGGGTGGAGGCGGCGCGGCCCGGCCTGGACCCCAGGGTCCTCGCGCTGGCCGCCCGCGGCGGGGGGAACCCGGTGATCCCGCTGGTCGCCGCGCTGCGCGAGGCGGTCGGCGGCGAGCGCCCCGAGGCCACCGGGAGGACCGGGGACCAGACCGGCTGGCAGGCCGGCTGGATCCACCGCGGTGCCACCAGCCAGGACGTGCTGGACACCGCGCTGGTGCTCGTCGCCGAGGCGGTGTTGCACCGGATCGAGGGCGACCTCACGCAGCTGGCCGGGTCGCTGGCCGACCTCACCGGCCACCACCGGGACACGCCGATGGTCGCCCGCACGCTGACCCAGCAGGCGCTGCCTTCGACGCTCGGCCTGCGCCTGGCCGGATGGCTGGCCGGCGTGCACGACGCGCTCGAGGTCGTCCGGGCGTGCCGCCCGCTGCCGGCCTCGCTCTCCGGTCCGGTCGGCTCCGCCTCGGCCTTCGCGCCACAGGGGCCCGCGGTGCTCTCGGCGTACGCCGATGAGCTGGGGCTGGCGACCCCGGTGCTGGGCTGGCACACGCGCCGGCACCCGGTCCTCGCGCTCGCGGCCGCCCTCGGCGAGGTCGGCGGGGCCTGCGGGAAGATCGCGGCGGACGTGCTGGTGATGGCCCAGTCCGAGGTCGG
>DASSVD010000028.1:0-19802 GCA_035706365.1 Nocardioidaceae bacterium | reverse complement strand
ATCGAGTTCATCGCCACCTCGATGGCGCGCCACGACTTCATCCGGCTTGGAGTGATCCCGTTCGCGCCCGGCCCCCGGCAGGCCGACCTGATGGTGGTCTCCGGCACGGTCACCGACAAGATGGCGCCGGCGATCAAGCGGCTCTACGAGCAGATGCCGGAGCCGAAGTACGTCATCTCCTTCGGCTCCTGCTCGAACTCCGGTGGCCCCTACTGGGACTCCTACTGCGTCACCAAGGGGGTCGACCAGATCATCCCGGTCGACGTCTACGTCCCCGGCTGCCCGCCGCGGCCGGAGGCGCTGCTGCAGGGGATCCTCAAGCTGCAGGAGAAGATCGACGGCGAGAACCTCGCCGGCCGCTACCGCTCCGACGACGCCGCCTCGCTCACCCGCGGGCCGGTCCCGCCCCCGCCGGGAGCCGTCACGTGACGCCCGCCGCGGCGTGGACCGACCGGGTCACGTCGGTGCTGGGCGAGGCCGTCGGACACGAGGTCGTCACCGAGGACGGGTTCGGCCCGGTCAGCGTCGACGTACCGACCGGGCAGTGGGTGGCCGCGCTCACCGCCGCCCGCGACCAGCTGGGCTGCACGTTCTTCGACTGGCTCTCGGCCGTGGACGAGCTCGACGACGGGTTCCGGGTGGTGTGCCACCTCGCGTCCCACCGGATCGGTGCCGTGGACCACCTGGTGCTGCGCACCCTCGTCCCGCGCGAGCAGCCGCGCGTCCCGTCCGTCGCCGGCGTGTACGCCGGGGCGCGCTGGCACGAGCGGGAGACCCACGAGATGTTCGGCGTCGAGTTCACCCACGACGGCGAGCCGCTGGAGCTGGACACCCTGCTGCTGCCCGAGGAGTTCGAGGGCCATCCGTTGCGCAAGGAGTTCGTGCTGGCCTCGCGCGTGGCCAAGCCGTTCCCCGGCGCGAAGGAGCCCGGCGAGAGCGACGAGACGGTGCACGCCGCCCCCTCGGCCTCGCGCAGGCGGACCCGCCCGCCCGGCGTACCCACGCCCGAGGAGTGGGGCCCGCGCGATGGCTGACGCACTCACCCTGACCGACGTGCTCGCCGTGGTGGTGCGGCTGCTGCTGGTGATGGTGGCGTTCCTCGTGCTGCCGCTGCTGGTCGGGCAGGCCGAGCACAAGGCGATGGCGCACATGCAGAGCCGGGTCGGGCCGATGTACGCCGGCGGCTTCCACGGCTGGGCGCAGCTGGTCGCCGACGGCGTGAAGTTCGTGCAGAAGGAGGACGTCACCCCGGCCGCGGCGGACCGCTCGGTGTTCCGCCTCGCGCCGGCGATCGCGCTGCTGCCCTACCTGGTGGTGATGATCGCGATCCCGCTCGGACCCGGGCTGGTCGGCCAGGACCTCGACCTCGGGCTGTTCTTCGTCGTCGCGGTGATGGGCGTCGGCGTGATCGGCACCCTGATGGGCGGTTGGTCGAGCGCGAACAAGTTCAGCCTGCTCGGTGGGATCCGGGTCGCCGCCCAGCTGATGGCCTACGAGCTGCCGTTCGTGCTGGCCGCCGCGTCGGTGGCGATGGCGGCCGGAACCCTGTCGTTGACCGGGATCGTGGAGGCGTGGCAACCCTGGTGGCTGCTGTGGCAGGCGCCCGCCGCGGTGGTGTTCTTCGTGGCCGGACTCGCCGAGCTGCAGCGCCCGCCGTTCGACATGCCGGTGGCCGACGCCGAGCTGGTCTTCGGCCCCTACACCGAGTACGGCGGGCTGCGGTTCGCGCTGTTCATCCTGGCCGAGTACGCCGGCATCGTGGTGCTCGGCGCGCTGACCACCGTGCTGTTCCTGGGCGGATGGCACGGGCCGTTCGCCGACCAGCTGGGCTGGTTGTGGACCCTGCTGAAGACCTTCGCCGTCTCCTTCCTGGTGATCTGGGTGCGGGTGGCCTACCCGCGGCTGCGAGAGGACCAGCTGCAGCGGCTGGCCTGGCAGGGGCTGGTCCCCCTCGTGCTGCTCCAACTCGTACTGACCTCGGTCGTGGTGGTGATGACCCGATGAGCTTTCCCGGACGCGGCCTCCTCAAGGGACTGGCGGTCACCTGGCGCACGATGACGCGCCGGTCGGTGACCGCGCAGTACCCGGACTCGCCGCCGGAGCTGCCGCCGCGCACCCGCGGGGTGATCGCCCTGATCGAGGAGAACTGCACGGTGTGCATGCTGTGCGCCCGGGAGTGCCCGGCGTGGTGCATCTACATCGATTCGCACAAGGACGTCGTCCCGGCGACCACGGAAGGTGGTCGGGACCGCTCGCGCAACGTGCTGGACCGCTTCGCGATCGACTTCTCCATCTGCATGTACTGCTCGATCTGCGTCGAGGTGTGCCCGTTCGACGCCCTGCACTGGAGCCCGGAGTTCGAGTACGCCGAGCTCGACATCCGCGACCTCACCCACGAGAAGGACCGGCTGCGCGAGTGGATGTGGACCGTCCCCGCGCCTCCCGCGCTGGACCCGCACGCCCAGCCGGCCAAGGAGCTGGGCGCCGCCGAGAAGGCCGCCGCACGCACCGCGTCGCCGGGGCGCACTGCGTCGCCGGGGGGCGGCGCGGCCGGCCGAGGCGCCGCACCCGATGCGCCCGGAGGGGACTGAGCGTGGTCCCGGCGCTGTTCGTGCTGCTCGGCGTGGTCGCGGTCGCCTCCGCGCTGCTCGTGGTGACCACCCGGCACCTGGTGCACGCGGCGCTGTGGCTGGTGGTCACTCTCGGCGCGATCGCCGGCTGCTTCCTGCTGCTCGCGGCGGAGTTCGTGGCCTGGGTCCAGGTGCTGATCTACGTCGGTGCGGTGGTCGTGCTGCTTCTGTTCGCGCTGATGCTGACCCGCGCGCCCACCGGCCCGCAGCCGGACCTGACCGCGCGACGGGCCGCACCCGCCGCCATCGTGGCCGGGCTGGTCGGCGTACTCCTGGCGGTCACCGTGGTCGCCGGGTTCCGTGACGTGCGCCTGGACCTGCCCGGTGGCGAAGGCGCTGCAGGACAGGGCGGGTCCGCGGTCGGGTCGGCCACCGCCACCGGGGAGGCGGTGTTCACCACGTGGGTGCTGCCGTTCGAGGTGCTCAGCGTGCTGCTGCTCGCCGCGCTGGTCGGGGCGATCGTGCTGTCGCGGCGGGGGGACGGGGGTCTCGACAGGCTCGACGGGCCGGGGGGTCTCGACAGGCTCGACCGGCCGGGGCGTCTCGACCGGCCGCGGGGTCTCGACAGGCTCGACGGGCCGGGGGGTCTCGACAGGCTCGACCGGCCGGGGGGTCTCGACCGGCCGGGGGGTCTCGACCGGCTCGAGCATCCGGGGGGCTCGTGATGCCACTGTGGTGGCCGCTGCTGCTGGCGGCGCTGCTGTTCGCCATCGGCGTGTACGGCGTGCTCGCTCGCCGCAACGCAGTCCTGGTGCTGATGGGCGTGGAGCTGATGCTCAACGCGGTGAACCTGAACCTCGTCGCGTTCGACGCCTACTTCCGCGACGTGCTGCACGCAGGCCAGACGTTCGCGCTGTTCACCATCGTGATCGCGGCCGCCGAGATCGGCCTCGCCCTGGCGATCGTGCTGATGGTGTTCCGCACGCACGGCCACGTCGAGGTCGACCGGCTGCGCTCCCTCGCCGACGAGTCCGCGCACACGCCCGCTCCGGAGGCCGCGGCGCCGGGGGCCGCGGCGGGGCGGGAGGCGAACCGATGACGGCGGTGCTCCTGCTCCTGGTCGCGCTGCCGTTCGTCTGCGCCGGACTGGTGCTGCTGGTCGGGCACCGCGGCGACGCAGCCGGCAAGGGCGTGGCTGTCGGTGGCTCGCTGCTCGGTCTGGGCGCGGTGCTCGTGGTCGCGCTCAGCCGGCTGGGGGAGGCGTCCCCGGTCGGTCAGGTCTACGCAGACACCGTTGGGTTCGGACCGCCGATCGAGCTGGCGCTGCGGGTGGATCAGCTCGCCGCAGTGGTGTTGCTGCTGGCCTGGGTGGTGGCGGCGCTGGTGCAGGTCTACTCCCTGGGCTACCTGGCCGAGGACCCCCGCTACCCGTCGTACGCCGCACTCGTCCTGATCTTCACCGGCGCGATGAGCCTGGTCGTGCTCGCCGACGACCTGTGGCTGCTGCTGATCGGCTGGGAGCTGATGGGCGCCTGCTCCTACTTCCTGATCGCGCACCACTGGGAGCTTCGCGAGGCGCGGGCCGGCGCGGTCAAGGCGTTCTTGATGACCCGGCTGGCCGACCTGGGCCTGCTTTTCGCGATCATCGCGCTGGGCCAGCGGTTCGACAGCTACCGGATCAGCACCGTGCTGGAGCAGGTGAGCGCGGGCTCGTTCGCCCGCGACGAGCTGTGGCTGCCCGCCGTGCTCGTGGTGGTCGCCGTGGTCGGCAAGTCGGCGCAGTTCCCGCTTCACACCTGGCTTCCGGACGCGATGCCGGGTCCGACGCCGATCTCCGCGCTGATCCACGCCGCCACCATGGTCGCGGCCGGCGTCTACCTCGTCGCCCGGCTGCAACCGCTGTTCGAGGTCGCGGTCTCCGCGCGCAACCTGCTCGCCGTCCTCGCAGCGGTGACCATGCTGCTGGCGGCGCTGCGCGCGCTGGTGGCCACCGACCTGAAGCGACTGTTGGCCTGGTCGACGGTCAGCCAGCTGGCGTACATGTTCGGCGCGCTCGCGGTCGGCGCGTGGAGCGCCGGCGTGCTGCACCTGCTCGCGCACGGCGCGTTCAAGGCGCTGCTGTTCCTCGCCGCCGGCTCGGTGGTGCACGCCGTCGGGTCGACATCCATGGCCGAGATGGGCGGCCTGCGCGAGAAGATCCCGGACACCTTCGTGACGATGACCATCGGGCTGGCGGCGCTGGCCGGGGTGGTTCCGCTGGTCGGGTTCTTCACCAAGGACGCGGTGATCGGCGGCATGTGGGAGGCGCGCGGCGAGCACCAGGTGTGGCCGTGGCTGGCGTGGGTGCTGCTGGCCAGCGCGGTGCTCACCGCCGTGGTGACCGCGGCGTACTGCATGCGCGCCTGGCTGCTGGTCTTCTTCGGCCGCCCGCATCCGCACGCCGAGCAGGCGCACGAGTCGCCGTGGACGATGCGGGCGCCGCTGTACCTGCTGGCGGCGCCGACCGCGTTCGGCGGCCTGGTGCTGCTCGCGCCCGGCCTGTTCGGTCCGCTGGCCCCCGCGGACGAGGAGCTGGTGCACGGCGCCGTCTCGGTGGTGATGACGCTGCTGGTGATGGCCGCGGCCGCCGGCACGGTGTGGCTGTGGCGGCGCGGCGCGGGCACCGATCCCTGGGCGGAGGCGGGGCTCCGGATCCGACCGCCGCACATCCCGGTCGACCGGGCCTACGACCTCGCCGTGGTGCGCCCGATCGGTTGGCTCGCGCGCGGCGCCCGCGGCGGCGACCGCGACGTGATCGAGGCGTACGTCGACGGGGCCGCCGCGACCGCGCGCGGCACCGGCCGACTGCTGCGCCTGGCGCAGAACGGCAACGTCCAGGGCTACCTGATGGTGGTCGTGGTCGGGGCAGCGCTCCTTGCGGTGCTGGCGGGGGCGGTCGCGTGAACGACCTGCTGCTCGACGGACTGCTCGCGCTGCCGGCCGGCTTCGCCGTGCTGACCGCGGTCCTCGCCGGCCGTGAGCGTCGCGACCCGGTGGCCGTGCGGGTCGCCGCCCTGGGTGGGCTGCTGACCCTGGCCTGGTCGGTGTGGCTGGTGCTGGCCGCCCCGGGGCTGCGCGCGGTGGACCACCCCTGGCTCGCGGCGCTCGACGTGCACTGGCGACTCGGTCTGGACGGCATCTCCGCACCACTGGTACTGCTCACCACGCTGATCACCGCCGGCTGCCTGGTCTCGCTGCTGCGGGCCCCCGCGTCGACCACGCCGGGGAGGGGCGCGCTGGCCGCGCTGCTGCTGCTCGTCGAGACCGGGGTGCTGGGCAGCTTCGTCGCGCTGGACATGGTGCTGTTCTTCGTCTTCTTCGAGGTCGCGCTGATCCCGCTGTGGTTCGTGATCGACCGCTGGGGCGACCGGCACGACCCGCGCGGCCGCCGTCGCGCGGCGACCCGGTTCCTGGTCTTCACCGTGCTCGGCTCCGCGCTGATGCTGGTCGGTTTCATGCTGGTGCGTGAGGTGGCGGGCACGTTCGACATCGTCACCGTGGCCGCACGAGGCGTCACGGGGCAGGCGGGGAGCTCGCAGAGCGGTCTGCTCGCGGCGGCCGCCGTACTCGTGGCGCTCGGGCTGGCGGTCAAGACGCCGCTGTGGCCGCTGCACATCTGGCTGCCGGACGCGCACGCCAAGGCGCCCACGGTCGGGTCGGTGCTGCTGGCTGCGGTGCTGCTGAAGCTCGGCAGCTACGGCCTGATCCGGTTCTGGATGCCGCTGGTGGACCCGGGCTGGCAGCTGCTCGCCCCGTGCCTGGCCGCGCTGGGCGTGGTCGGCATCGTGTACGCCGCGCTCGCCTGCCTGGTCCAGGACGACCTGAAGCGGCTGATCGCCTACTCCAGTGTGGGCCACATGGGCTTCGTGGCGCTGGGCGTGGCCACTTTCACCGTCGGCGGGGTGCAGGCGGCGGTGTTCGTCAGCGTCGCCCACGGCCTGATCACCGGGCTGCTGTTCTTCCTGGCCGGCGGCATCAAGGACCGTTACGACACGACCCTGCTGGACCGGCTGCAGGTGCTCTACGGGCGCCTGCCGCGGCTGGCCGGCCTCTTCGCGTTCGCGGCGATGGCCTCCCTCGGCCTGCCCGGGCTGGCCGGTTTCTGGGGCGAGATGCTCGCCATCCGCGCGGCGGTGTTCCCCGACGGCGCGCTGCCGCGGGGCACGTACCTGGTGCTCGCGGTGATCGCTGCGTTGGGCGTCGTGCTGACGGCCGCCTACTTCCTTGCGCTGATGCGCCGGATCCTGCAGGGCGCGCCGCCGGCGGTGCAGCCGGTCAACCCCGACACCGACTCCGTGGAGCTGGTCTCGGAGGAGGTCGAGCCCGGTACCGCCACGGTCGAGCCCCGCCCGCTGCCCGACGTACGCCGCTCCGAGTGGCTGGTGTGGACCCCGCTGGCCGCGCTCACCGTGCTGCTCGGCGTCATGCCGGGGCTGCTGCTCACGCCGGTCGCCGAGGCCGCCCGCGCCTACTTCGGGGGGCTCTGAATGGTGCAGACGATCGACTGGTCGGCCGTTGCGGCGCCGCTGATCCTCGCCTGCGGGGCGCTGGTGGTGCTGCTCGCCGACGCCTTCGTCGGGACCGGTCGGGGGGCCCACCTGCCGGCCGGGCTGTCCCTTGTGTCGTTGGTCGCCGCGGCGGTGCCGGCGGTGGCGCTGTGGGGGTCGCCGCGGGCGACGTTCTGCGTGACCCAGCCCCTCACCGGGCCGCCGGCGTGCTCATTGCGGATCGACGACCTGACCCTGGTGGTGTGGGGGGTGGTGCTGTTCGGCACCGCGATGGTCACGCTGCTGGGCACCGGGTCGGTCGCTGAGGGGCGGATCCCGCAGGGGGAGTGGCACTTCCTGCTGCTGGCCTCGGCCACCGGCGCGCTCACCATCGCCGCCGCCGGGGACCTGATCACGCTGGTCGTGGCGCTCGAGGTGGTCTCGCTGCCGGCGTTCGCCCTCGTCGGGCTGCGCCGTGGGGATCCCGCGGCCGGCGAGGCTTCGCTGAAGTTCTTCCTGGTCTCAGTGGTCGCCACCGCGGTGATGCTGATGGGCGTCTCCCTGCTCTACGGGGCGACCGGGTCGGTGCACCTGACCCGGGTGCACGAGGCGGTAGCCGCCGGGACCGGGCCGACCGGGGTGCTCGGGGTCGGCGCCCTGCTCACCGTGGTCGGGCTGGGCTTCAAGGTGGGCGCGGTGCCCTTCCACATGTGGGTCCCCGACACGTACGTCGGCGCGCCGGTCGCGGTGGCTGCCTACCTCTCGGTGGTCTCCAAGGCGGCCGGGTTCGTCGGTCTGATGCTGGTGCTCGGTCTGGCCCTGCCCGACCTGGCGCCGGCCTGGTCGCCCGCGGTCGCGGCGATGGCGGCGCTGACCATGACGGTGGGCAACGTGCTCGCCCTGGGTCAGCAGCACGCGGTGCGGCTGCTGGCCTGGTCCTCGGTGGCCCAGGCCGGCTACATCCTGGTGCCGTTCGCCGCGATCCGCTTCGGGACCGGGGGAGAGGTGGCCGCGGCGTTCAGCGCGTCGCTGGGCTACCTCGCCGCCTACGCGGTGATGAACCTCGGCGCGTTCGCAGTGGCGACCGCGGCGACCGCACGGGGCCGGCGGCGGCTGGTCGGCTACCGCGGACTGATCCGCGAGCGACCGCTGGCCGGATGGGCCCTGGCGTTCGCGCTGGTGTCGCTGGCCGGGTTGCCGCCGGGGGTGCTGGGGCTGCTGGCCAAGGTGATCGTGGTCGACGCCGCGGCCGGGCCGGCCACCTGGCTGGCGGTGGTGATGGCGGTCAACGTCGCGGTCGGGCTGGTGTACTACCTGCGCTGGCTGGCCGAGCTGTTCCGTCCCGCGGAGGACACGACCGTGACGGCCGGACCGGCCGGGCGGGCGCGCGGCGACGCGGCGTACCGGCCCGCGTGGGGAGTGAGCCTGGCGATCGTCCTGACCCTGGCCGCGGGCATCCTGTTCTCGGTCCTGCCAGGACTGCTGCTCGACCCTGTGCTGAGGGTGCTCGGGTAGCCCGCCTGGCACCTCTGGGGCGGCACGCTCGAACCATGGGGCGCCGACCGTGCAGGCGGGACACTGGTGCGGTGGGCGTGCCGAGACAGACCCGGGGTTGTCCGGTCTACCCGTGGTGCACCGGGCACGCGAGTGCGCCGCGCACCGCGCAGACCGAGCACTACGGCGTGCCCCAGGTGATTCCCGGCCGCGGCGGCCGGGAGCTGCGGCTGGTGCTGCTGGCGCTCGGGGACGGCCCGCCGCACGTGGCGGTCGAGGTGGTGATGGCAGCCGACGGCCCCCCGCTCGAGGTGGTGGACCTGGAGCGGGAGGCCGTGGGTGAGGCGGGGCGCGCCTTCGTCAGGCTCGCCGAAGAGCTGTCAGCCGGCGGTCACTTCCAGACGCGCACGTAGCCGACCTTCATCGTCTGCGGCACCTTGATCTCGTTGTCGCTGATGGCGAGGTTGAGGATCAGGTAGTGCGGGGTGGAGGTGACCCCCTCGGTCTGGCGACCGACGCGCTTGCCGTCGTAGTAGAAGGTGAGCGCGTTCGAGGTCCAGTTCACGCCGAACGTGTGCCAGCCGCCGGAGCCGGGCATGTCGCCCTGCCAGCCGTTGGGGTAGCCGCCGTTCTGCCCGCCGGACCAGTGGTAGTGCCAGGACGCGTCGTCGTCGCTGAGGCACTCCATCACGTCGATCTCCCCGTCGTCGGGCCAGGTCTCGCCGTTGATCCAGAACGCCGCCCAGTTCGGGCCGCAGCTGCCGAGGGCGCCCAGGGAGCGGTCCCGGTTCGGCGGGAGGTAGATCCGGGCCTCGGCGTAGCCGTGGGTGAAGCGGAAGTCGTGCGCGGACTCGACGATGCCGGACGCGTACTGGTAGGTGCGGCCGTCGTTGGCGTGCGTGGTGCGGCGGACCGCCTTGAGGCGCAGCTTGCCGTGCTTGACGCTGACCTGCCGTGGGTCGTACGCCGCCTTCTCCGCGCTGTTGATGGGCTTGGTGACGGCGTTGTCGGACCCGGCCAGCCAGTTGGGGCGCCACTTGCCGGTGTTCAGGTGCTGGCCGCGGAACTCGTCGCGCCAGATCAGCCGCCAGTGGCCGGGGACGCCTTTGGGCTGGGGGTTCTTGCGCAGCGACGCGGGCTTGCGCTTCTTGGCGGCAGCGCCGGCCGCCTTGGTGGAGGTCCGGTCGGCCTTGCTCGCGGAGTCGCCGGTGGCGGCCTGTGCCGGTTCGGCACTCACGGACGGGGAGGTCAAGGCGATCGCACCGAGCGAGGTCGCCAGGGTCAGGGCAGCGCCGAGTCGCGCCAGACGGGAAAGAGACATGACGAGAAGAGATCCAAGGGTCGGGGGCGGCGCGGCCGGGCCGGCGACACGCCAGTCGGACGACAGAAGCCGCACAAATGGCCCGAGCCCACGCACATGGACTGTCAGCCCCTACAGTGACCCAAACCGGACGTCATGTCACGAAATGATCAAGCGGTTCAGACCAGTTCAAACCGGTTGCGACCGACTTGAGCGCTTCTCACCGGTAGTTGGTGAACTGCACCGCGAAGTCGTAGTCCTGCTCCTTGACCAGGGCGATCACCGCTTGGAGGTCGTCGCGCTTCTTGCTGCTGACCCGCAGTTCGTCGCCCTGCACCTGGACCTTCACGCCCTTGGGACCCTCGTCGCGGATCAGCTTGCCGACCTTCTTGGCCTGGTCCTGGCTGATCCCCTCCTTGAGGGCGACGGTCAGCTTGGTGTCCCGGCCGGACTGGCGGGGCTCGGCCGGGTCCAGGATCTTCAACGACTGGTTGCGCTTGACCAGCTTGTCGCGGAAGACGTCGAGCACCGCGTGCACCCGGTCCTCGGCGTTCGCGCTGATCTCCACCGCATGCTCGCCGGACCAGTCGATGTGGGCGCCGGTGTTCTTGAAGTCGAAGCGCTGGCTCAGTTCGCGTTGGGTCTGGTTGAGCGCGTTGTCGACCTCCTGGCGGTCGATCTTGCTCACGATGTCGAACGACGAGTCAGCCATCGGGCGGTCCTCCTTGGGGGGATTTCGGGGGTGCGGTACCGGTGGGCTATTCTTTCGTGTCGTTGCGCCCGGGCGGTAGCCGGGGCTCGACCTGGCAGGTTGTCCGAGTGGCCAATGGAAGCGGACTGTAAATCCGTCGGCGTATGCCTACGCAGGTTCGAATCCTGCACCTGCCACCGATGTGATGTCCCGGGACGTCCCGGAGGGCCGAACCCAATAGTGGTGGGTTCGCCCGTCTGTCGTTCAGGCATGGCCGGTCGCGTGCGAGGCTACGGCTTTCTGCCCTCGACCAGGTCGGGCTGACGGCTAAGGGCCTTCACAGCTGTACGCCGCGGGTCAGCGCGCCATCCACCACGAGATTGGTCCCGCTGATCCGCCGGGCCACGGGGCTGGCCAGGAAGACCACGGGTGCGGCCACCTCCTCGGGGGTGCCCATGTGGCCGGACGGGTTGAGATCCATGGCTGTCTTGAACAGGTCGGGGTCGCCGGCCTCGATGCTCTGCCAGACCCCACCCTCGAAGTAGGTGTTGCCGGGCGAGACGGTGTTGGCCCGGATGCCGCGGGAGGCCAGCTGGAAGGCGAGCCCGTGGATGTAGCCGACGATGGCGGTCTTCGCGGTGCCGTAGGGGCCCGAGGCGAAGTCCGACTCGCGTCCGGAGACGCTGGAAACCCCGATGATCGACGCGGACTCGCTGCGCTCGAGGTGCGGCATGGCTGCGCGGACGAGCCGGACGGTGTGCATGAGGTCGACGTTGAGGCTGGTCTGCCAGTTCTCCTCGGTGTCCGGGATGGCCAGGGCGCTGACGTTGGCCACGACGACGTCCAGGCCGCCGAAGGAGTCGGCCGATCTGTCCACCCACGCGGCAAGGGCCTCCGCGTCTCCGACGTCGACGGTGGCGCCGCTGACGGTGCCGCGATCGCTGAGGGCCCGTTCCGTCTCCGCCACCTCATCGGGGTTGCGGGCACAGAAGGCGACGTGCGCCCCCTCCGCGAGGAAGGCCTCGACGACCGCCCGGCCGATGCCTCGGGTGCCGCCGGTGACGAGGACACGGGTACCGCTGAGCTGGAGATCCATCGGGAGCAGCCTTTCGCGAAGAGGGGCGCGCTATGAGGTGGGACCGACGCCGAGTGCGCGGGCGCGTGCACGAAGCTCAGCGTGCAGGCCGCCGAACGCATCCGCGGCAGGCAGGAGGTCTTTGGCCGCCTTGACCACGACGCTGTAGTTGGCGTCGACGACGTTGGCGATCGGCGCCTGGGTGATCTGCGAGCACAGCTGGTAGGCGTCCATGGGGTGGAGGCCGTACATCTGGCCGACCCAGTGCACGAGTTCGGCGTTGCCGATGCGCCAGGAGTCCTCCATCGGCCTGCTGGAGCCGACGGTCATCCAGTGGCTGTCGCTCTCGATGCGCGGCCAGGTGGGGGCTCCGCCCTTGATCAGCTCGACGATGAGCGTGGTCGTCATGGCGCCCTCGACGGCCGTGCCGCACGCCTCCCCCTCGCCCTGGCGGTAGTGCCCGTCGCCGACCGAGAACATGGCCCCCTCGACGTTGACCCCCAGGAAGGCCGTCGCGCCGGCGCGCATCTCCGGGGTGTCCATGTTCCCGCCGAAGCGCTCGGGGACCAGGGAGGACCGCACCTCGCCGCCGGGCGGTGCGACACCGACGGTGCCCAGCATCGGCTCGACGGGCAGCTCGATGCGGTGGTCGCTGTGTCGTGCGGCGAAGGACACGGTGTGGCGGTCCCGGTCGAGCTCGTAGATCCAGGTCGTGTCGGGCAGTGGCTCCTGGAGCGTGACGACGCGGTCCGTGCTTGTCATCCCGCCGAAGAACGGGATGGCCGCCGAGGCTCCCCAGTCGCGGGCCGGCTCCAGGGAGACGAAGTGGAGCGCCAGCGTGTCGCCCGGCTCGGCGCCCTCGACGTAGAACGGGCCGGTCTGCGGGTTGACGAAGCGCAGGTCGACCTTGGCGCTGGAGAGGTCGTCGACGCTGCGCAGCGCGCCGCCGAACGCGTCGTCGGACCACAACCGAAGAACGGAGCCGGGCTTCACCCGCATCACCGGGGCGACTCCTCCGAACGTGTAGGTGTACTCCTCGCGGGCCGGTGTGTACTCGATCACGTCCATCACCGGAACTTAGCCGATGGTCCGCGGAGCCGCACGTGTTCTGCGCCGAGGTCAGCGGTCCGCGTGACGCCCAGCAGCGCCATCGTCGCGGCCACTTCCGCGCTGAGGATGTCGGCGGCCCGCTGTACGCCGCGCTCGCCTCCGGCCATCAGCCCGTAGAGGTAGGCCCTGCCGACCAGAGCCGCCCGGGCGCCGAACGCCACTGCTGCGACGATGTCGCTCCCGGAGAGGATGCCGCCGTCGACGTACACCTCGGCACGGTCGCCCACCGCGTCGACGATGGACGGGAGCACCTCTAGCGGGGTCGGCGCACGATCGAGCTGGCGGCCGCCGTGGTTGGAGACGATCACCGCGTCCGCTCCGGCGTCGACCATGACGCGCGCGTCCGCAGCGGTCTGGATGCCCTTGACGACGAGAGGGCCGTGCCAGACCGAGCGGAGCCAGGCCAGGTCGTCGAGGGTCGCGGCGGGGTCGAACATCGTGCCGACCAGTTCGGCGACGGTGCCGTCGAAGCGGTTCAGGGAGGCGAACTCGAGGGGCTCGGTGGTCAACAGGTCGAACCACCAGGCGGGGTGCAGGGCCCCCTCGGTCACGGTCCGCAGGGACAGCGACGGGGGGATGGTCAGCCCGTTGCGGACGTCCCGCAGGCGCGGTCCGGCGACCGGAGTGTCGACGGTCAGGACCAGTGCCTCGTAGCCGGCCTGCTGAGCGCGTACGACGAAGTCGAGGCTGGCCTGCCGGTCGCGCCACAGGTACAGCTGAAACCACCGGCGCCCCTCGGGGACCGAGGCCGCGAGCCGCTCGATCGAGGTGGTGCCCATCGTGGACAGCGCATAGGGGATCCCGGCGCGGGCCGCCACCCGGGCCACCGCCGGCTCCCCATCGGTGTGCATCATCCGCGTGAACCCGGTAGGGGCGAACACCAGGGGGAGGGCAGCCGGGCGTCCGAGGATCGTCGTCGAGGTGTCCACCCTGGAGACGTCCTGGAGCACCTTCGGCTGAAACTCCACGCGCGCGTACGCCTGTCGCGACCTGCGCAGTGCGATCTCCTCTGCGGCGGCGCCGTCGGTGTAGTCGAACACGGCCCGAGGAGCACGGCGCCTCGCCACAAGACGCAGATCCGGGATGGACGCCGCTTTCGCCAACCGGCGGTCCGTAGCGCTGAGGGACGGCGGGCGCAGGCGGAGCATCGGCTGCAGTTCGGACCAGCGCGGTCGGCGTCGGGCTGTCATCCTCGAGTTCTACACGACGCCTCCCGCCACCGGAAGGAAGGATGAGCGCGAGCTGAGCCGAGCCGAGCCAGGGCGGGGGCCCGGCCCCGCGCCCTCACGGACGGGATGGCTCCTCCGCCGCTACTTGAACCAGAACGGCTGCGGCGGGGCTGAGCGGCGCCTCCCGCCGCCAGACCGCGGACAGGGGACGCCGAAGCGTGAGCTCCTCGACGGTGACCTCCACGAGCTCTCGCGTGGTGAACTCGGCCGAGAGGGCCAGCCGGGAGAGCACGACCGCGCCGAGACCCGCAGCGGCGGCCGACTTCAGCGCGGTGTTCGACGCCATCGCCAGGCTGCCGTCGAGGGCGAGCCCGGCCCGGTGCAGGGCACGCTCGAGGGTCTCCCGGGTCCCCGAGCCGGGCTCGCGGATCAGCAGGTCGGCGCCGACCAGCTCGGTGGGGGACAGCGGCCGGCGCCGTGTGGCCCACGGGTGCGAGGGGCCCACCGCCACCGCGAGCTGGTCCCAGCCGATCCGGCGACGGTGCAGGCTGCGGCGTACGGTCGGGGACTCGATGAAGCCGATGTCGGCGTGTCCGGTCTCGACGAGCTCGGCCACCTCGGTGGAGTTCCTCAGCGTCAGCGACACCCGCACCTCGGGGGAGCGCGCGTGCAGCCGGGCCAGCCACGCGGGCGCATAGTGCTCTGCGATCGTCATGCTGACCGCGACGCTGATCTCGGCGGTGCGGCCTTCGCGCAGCGTTCGCACCGAACGCGTGAAGTCGTCCGCGGCACCCAGCATGCTCTCGGCCCACCCCACGACCACGCGCCCCTCCGGCGTCAGCGCCGTCCCGCGGCGGCTGCGCGTCAACAGCGGCACGCCCAGGGATCGCTCCAGTGCCGAGAGCCGCCGGCTTGCGTGCGGCTGCGACAGCCCACGCGCGGTCGCCGTCCGGCCGATACTCCCCGAGCCGGCAACCTGCACGAGCAGTTCAAGGTCGTCCAGGTTCGGCAGCGCGCGGGTCATGCGTGGATGGTATGACGTGATGTCCGATCGGTGGCTACAACGGCTGTTCCGGTCGGGCGATGCTGGGAGCATGGGCATCGAGCTGAACCACGCGACCGGACGCCGGCAAGGCGCCGATCAGAGCGTCCTGCCCGGGTTGGTCTACGCAGTCCTCGGGGTGATCGCGGCCGTGCTGGTGAACCAGGTCGTGGGTCAGATCGGCATCCTCACCTGCGCGGTGCTCCTCGGTGCGGTGGCGGCCAACCTGGGGCTGGTTCCCACTGCCGCCCGGCCCGGCCTCAGGATCGCGACCAGGAAGCTGCTGCGGATCGGCGTGGTCCTGCTCGGCCTCTCGCTGTCCCTGCTCTCGATCGTCTCGCTCGGCGCGCCGGTAATCGGCCTCGTCGTGGTCACGCTGTTCACCACGCTGCTGGCCACCAACTGGCTGGGCAACCGGATCGGGTTGGGCGGGCCGCGCAGCCTGCTGATCGCCACCGGCTTCGCGATCTGCGGCGCCTCCGCGATCGCAGCCATGGAGGAGAACGCGGAGGCCGACGAGGACGACGTGGCAGTGGCGATCGCCATGGTCACGATCTGCGGCACGCTCGCGATGATCGCGGTGCCGCTCCTCCAGGGGCCGCTCGGCCTCACCGACACGCAGTTGGGGGCCTGGGCGGGTGCCAGCGTTCACGAGGTCGGCCAGGTGGTCGGTGCCGCCGGCCCCGCCGGCCCGACGGCGGTGGCTGTGGCGGTGGTCGTCAAGCTCACCCGGGTACTGCTCCTGGCGCCGGTCGTCGCCGGAGTCAGCGTGTTGCGGCGGGACCGTCAGCGCGCCGGGGTGAAGCAGGAGGCGACGCCCGGAGGTGACTCCGCCGACGCGAAGCTCCCCCCGCTGGTGCCGCTGTTCGTGATCGGCTTCCTCGCCTGCGTCCTGCTCCGGAGCTCGGGCGTGCTGCCTGCCGGATTCCTCGACGTGGCCGGCTGGCTGCAGACGATGACGCTCGGTGCGGCCCTGTTCGGGATGGGGACGGGCGTGCATCTCAAGTCTCTGGTGCGAAGCAGCGGACAGACCCTCGGCCTGGCCGCGATCTCCACCGTGGTGATCGCTTCGGTGTCCCTGGCTGGTGTGACCCTGCTGCTCTCGGGCTAGAGGTCGTCCTGCACGCGATCGGTGACGCCGCCGTGGCCACCGCACTCGACGGCTTCGCGGCCACCGCCAGCTCGGGCAGCATCGAGCACGCCCGGCTGGTTCGACGCGAGGACATCGTGCGGATGGCCGCCCTCGGCGTACGGGCCAGTATCCAGCCCGCCCACCTGCTCGACGACCGTGCGGGCGTCGAGCAGATCTGGAGGGACCGAGCGGATCGGTGCTTTCTGGTCCGCTCTCCTCCGCGGTGGTGTGCAGCTCCGCCTGGGGTCGGACGCACCCGTCTCGGCTCTCGACCCTGGATCACGATGGCCGCGGCGGTGCACCCGGTCCCGCGGACGAGGCGCCTTGGCACCAGCAGGAGGCCGTCACCGCCGCCGAGGCGCTCGTCGCCAGTACCGCTGGGGGAGGCGTGCCCGGTGTCGGGGATCCCGCCGACCTGGTGCTGCTCGACGAGAACCCGCTGGCCCCGAGCTCTGACACGGCCGTCGCCGCGCGGCGCCTGCGCTCCATGCGCGTGGCGGCCACCTTCGTGGCCGGCGAGCCGACCCACCTGGATCTCTGATAAGGGCTCAGTCGCGGAGCCGCCCCGGCTGGAGGTAGCCGCACTCGTAGGCGAAGACGACGGCCTGCACGCGGTCGCGGAGGTCCAGCTTGGTGAAGATCCGGGTCACGTGTGTCTTCACGGTGGCCTCACCGAGGAAGAGCGCTTCGGCGATCTCGGCGTTCGACCTGCCTCGTGCCAGGAGCCCGAAGACCTCGCGCTCGCGGTCGCTGAGCGAGACGAGCGCCGCCGGTGGTGTCTCGCCGGAGGGTGGCGGGGCTGTCACGAAGCGCTCGACGAGGCGTCGGGTGACGGCCGGTGCCAGGATCGCGTCGCCCCGCGCGACCATGCGGACAGCGGCGACCAGCTGCTCGCGTGGCGCGTCCTTGAGCAGGAAGCCGCTGGCGCCGGCGGACATGGCGGCGTACACGAGCTCGTCGAGGTCGAACGTCGTCAGCATCAGGATGCGGGCGGAGGAGCCGGCCGCCACGAGCTTCCGTGTGGCCTCGATGCCGTCCATGCCGGGCATGCGGACATCCATCAACACCACGTGCGGCGCCTGCGCGGCGGTCAGGCGGAGGCACTCCTGGCCGTGCGCGGCCTCGCCGACCACCTCGATGCCGTCCGCGAGGTCGAGGATCAGCCGGAACCCGGCGCGGACCAGCTCCTGATCGTCACAGAGCAGCACCCTGATCCGCTCGGCGTTCACGCGGAGCGCCCCCCGAGATATGCGAGCGGCAGGCGAGCAACGAGGTCGAACCCTCCGCCCGCTCTCGAACCCGCCTCGAGCGTGCCACCGGCGGCGTGGACGCGCTCCCGGACGCCGACCAGCCCCAGGCCGGTCGACCAGGGTGTCGCCGGGGCAGGCATCGCAGGCGCCTCGTTACGGACCTCGATCCTGAGCTCGTCCGCCTCCTGGGCGACAAGCAGGCGGGTGGGCACCGCGCCGGCGTGTTTGCGTACGTTCGTGAGGCCCTCTTGCGCCACGCGGTACGCCGCGAGCTGCAAGCCTGCGGACAGCGCACCGTCGGCGCGGATGTCGGCCTGGACCGGCAACCCCGACTCGCGCATCCGCTGGACGAGCCCAGCCAGGTCGTTGAGCCCCCGTGCAGGTTCGAGCGCCTCGTCACCGTCTGCGTCCTGGTCGGTGCGCAGCAGGTGCAGGAGCTGGCGCATGTCGGTCAGCGCGTCCCGTGCGCTGTCCCGGATCGCGCGCATGGGAGCGCCCGCCCGCGCCGGCTCCTTGGCGAGCGCTGCCTCGGCGGCGTCCGCCTGCACGGCGATCACGCTGAGGCTGTGCGCCACCACGTCATGCAGGTCACGGGCGATCCGGGCGCGCTCTTCGGCCACAGCGATCCGGGCCAGGTCGTGCCGGTGCTGCTCGGCCGAGACCGCCTGGTTGCGCCATGCCCGGGTTCCTCGACCGAACAGCCACACGCCTCCGAAGACCAGGGCGTCGAAGGCGTAGTCCGTACCGTGGTCGAGCCACTCGCACGCGAACTGGCCTCCGAGCACGAAGCCGAGGCCCACGAGGGCCCCTCCCTCGTCGCGCTCGGCCCCCACGGTGTAGGCACTGACCAGGAACACCACCAAGGCCCACAGTGTGTGGGACGCGGCCCCGGCCAGCAGAGCCTGAGTCACCGCAAGGACGGAGACGAGACCGGCCACCGTGATCGGGAGCCGGCTGCGCGCAGCCATCGCCGCGGTGCTCACCACGGCGATCGGCAGGGTGATCGCGAGCGGTCGTTCCTGGACCTGTCCGGTGACCAGCCCGCCCACGGCGAGCACGCACAGGGCGGCGGCCAGCACGCCGTCGGTGACCGGCAGGCCGCCGAGCGCACGAGGAAGCAGCAGCCGGCTCATGCAGGGATGCTAGGGCCGGTGACGGTCGCCCCGGGTCAGCATCGAGGATGAGGCGCGTCCACCGCGCGGGGGAGCGGAGTCGCCGGTCAGGGCGATGCGCAGCCGCCAGCGGCCGGCGCAGGCTGACGCCATGACTACTTCCATGCACACACGCCTCGCAGCCGTCGGCCTGGCCTCCGGCCCGCTGCTGTTCACTCTCGGCGACCTTCTCCGGAGGCTGGTGGAACCCTCCGGCACCCCTTCCGCCGGCGCCATCACGGCCGCCGTCCACGAACACGGCGGCGTCTGGCTCGTCGCCGGCCTGCTCAGCGTCACCGCCGCCTTCTGTGTCGTTCCGGGGGTGTGGGGGCTGCTCGCCGCGGCCGGCGGGCGTGGCGCCCGCACCACGGTGGTGGGGGCTCTCCTGGTCGGCGCCGGCGCTCTGGCCCTGGTCGGGCACACGGTGGCGTTCTACGCGCCCTACGCGCTGTACGCCCGGGCGCACACGCCGGTGGACGACCTGACCGCGGTCGACCGCGCGTCGGAGTCGTATCCGCTGCTGATCGCCTTGATCGTGGTCTTCATCGTCGGCATGGCGATCGGGCCGGTGGTGCTTCTCGTTGGCCTGCGCCGGGCGCGGCGCGTGCCGGTGTGGGCGGTCGTCGCGGCCGTCGTCTTCGCTGTCAGTGGCAGCGGCGGCGGTGTCGGGCTGGGCATGCTCGGCATCGGGGCTGCGGCCGCGGCGTTCCTCCCCGCGGCCCGGTCGTTGCTCGTTACCGGCACCGCCCGCGAGGAGCAGGGTACGCCGGCCGACGGCCGCGGCGGACTCGTGGCCGAGGCGACGTAGCGGACGGGTGAGCGAGCCCCGTCGTGTGTCCGCGAGGGGCTCGCCGTCCGGCGGCTCGGTCAGCCGGACCCCTCGCTCGCACCGGCGAGGTCCGCGGCCACGGCGCGTGCGGCCGCCAGGAGCGAGGAGACCAGGGGCGTCAATCGCTGCTCGCTGAAGCGCGCGGTCGGCATCGACACCGACAGGGCGGCCCGCAGCGGGGGTGAGCCAACGGCGTCCGGGGGCGGAATCACCACTCCGACCGCGGTCAGCCCATCCTCGGTCAGCTCCCGGTTGATAGCGAAGCCGAGCCGCCGTACGCCGTCGAGCTCGCGCGCCAGCCCCTCCCGCTCGGGGGCCACCAGATCGGGGTGTGTCTGGGCGAGCTCCTCGGCCGACATCTGGGCGAGCAACGCCCGGCCACCGGAGGCCAGCCGCGCCGGGAGCGAGCGGCCGGTTCGGTCCCCGACGCGGAGCACCTGGTCGGACTCGACGGTGGCGACGA
>DASSVD010000027.1:0-2464 GCA_035706365.1 Nocardioidaceae bacterium | reverse complement strand
GTACGCCGCGACGACCTGGACGCCGACACCCGTGACCGAGCGGTGCAGGGCGAGCTGTCCCGCGCGCGCATCCGCGCCGACCTCGAGGCGGCGGGGCTGGCCTCGTCCCGCGCGGGCGCCGACCGGCTGGTCGACGAACTGGTCGCCGAGGCCCGCGAGCACGCCGAGCGACGGGCCGTCGAGGACGAGCAGCGCAAGCGGATCAACGGCCTGGACGTGCCCTCCGTCGAGCTGCCGCGGCTACCCGACGGCATCGACCTCGGCGGGCTCTACGAGCTGGCCGACCGGCTGCGCGGCGCGATCGGAGCCGGCCGGTGAGCGCGGCGGAGCCGCTGACCGCGCCCGGGCTCGACGTCGACGCGCTGCTGGACGACCCGGGCACCGAGATCGTGGTGTGCTGCGGCGCGGGCGGGGTCGGCAAGACCACGGCCTCGGCGGCGCTGGCGCTGCGCGCGGCAGAACGGGGCCGCAAGGTCGTCGTGCTCACCATCGACCCGGCCCGCCGGCTCGCCCAGGCGATGGGCATCGAGCGGCTGGACAACACTCCCCGCCCGGTGCCCGGCGTCGACCGCTCCGGCGGGGGCAGCCTGGACGCGATGATGCTGGACATGAAGCGCACCTTCGACGAGGTGGTGGAGGGTCAGGCCAACCCGGAGAAGGCGGCGCAGATCCTGGCCAACCCGTTCTACCAGGCGCTGTCCAGCTCGTTCGCCGGGACGCAGGAGTACATGGCGATGGAGAAGCTGGGTCAGCTGCACCAGGACGCCCGGCGTACCGGCCGCTGGGACCTGATCGTGGTGGACACCCCGCCGTCCCGCTCGGCGCTCGACTTCCTGGACGCCCCCGAGCGGCTGTCCAGCTTCCTGGACGGGCGCTTCATCCGGCTCCTGCTCGCGCCGGCGAAGGGGCCGGCGCGCCTGATGACCGCGGGCCTGGGCGTGGTCACCAACGCGCTGACCAAGGTCCTCGGGGCGCAGGTGCTGCGGGACATGCAGACCTTCGTGGCCGCCTTCGACACGCTGTTCGGCGGGTTCCGGGCACGGGCGCAGAAGACCTACCAGCTGCTGCAGGCCCCCGGGACGGCGTTCCTCGTGGTCGCCGCGCCCGAGCCGGACGCGCTGCGCGAGGCGGCGTACTTCGTCGAGCGGCTGCGCGAGGACGCGATGCCGCTGGCCGGGCTCGTGGTCAACCGCACCCACCCGCTGGCGGCGCCCGACCTGTCGGTCGAGCAGGCGACCGCGGCGGCCGAGCGGCTGGAGGCGGCGGCCGGCGAGGCCACCGGCGGCGACACGGACGCGCGTACGCCGACCGCAGGCCTGCTGCGGCTGCACGCCGACCGGGCACGGGTGGTGGCGCGGGAGAGCCGGCTGCGCCAGCGGTTCGTCGCGGCGCACCCGCAGGTGCCGACCGTGGTGGTCCGCGCGCTCGCGACCGACGTGCATGACCTGGACGGCCTGCGCCGGGTCGGCGCGCTTCTGGCTCAGGCGGAGACGTCAGCCAGCTGAGAGGCCATCTCGTTGGCCGCCAGGTGGTCGGCCTTGGCGGTCTCGAGCAGGCGCCGCCAGGACGTCACGTTGGGCCGCTTGCGGAGCAGCGCGCGCCGCTCCCGCTCGGTCATCCCGCCCCACACACCCCACTCGATCTGGTTGTCCAGGGCCTCGGCGAGGCACTCGGTGCGCACCGGGCAGCCGGCACACAGCAGCTTGGCGCGATTCTGCGCGGCTCCCCGCACGAAGAGCTCATCCGGGCGGGCCTGGTTGCACAGCGCCTTGGTCGCCCAATCCTCGTTCCACGTCATGTCTTCTTCCCTCCGAGAAGAACGCCTCGCCTCGCGGCCAGGTTGAGAGTCAATCCCCAGGTTGAAAGGTAAAGAGTTCTAATGGCGCGAAACAGACACAGAGGGAGCAACTTGGCATAGTCACATATGACTACGCCCGCAGGGCCGAACGGTTGCCGCGCGCAGTGGACACCGGCCGGCCGTGGCCCGGGCACCGGCCGGCGCTGGCCCGTTCGGACTAGTCTTCGGCGCGGTCACGGGCGGGTGCACGCGGGCGTCGCCGACACGCGGTGGGTGATTTGCCCGCGCGACGCCGCCTCGTGCGGTAATGGGCTTCGCGGGGGTCACTCCCGTACCCTGGTGTCCATGCGCGCACGCAGAGACGACCAGCTCGGGTTCGCCAGCGTCATGTCCCACCTGGGAGTGATGGTGGCGGTCGCCGCTGCCATGGGGCTCCTGGTCGCCGGCCTGGCCCTGCCCTTCGCCGGTGTCGCCGGGCTGGGCGCCCGCACCGTGGCCGAGGAGATGGACAAGCTCCCCTCGGAGCTGGTCGCCGAGCCGCTGGCGAACCGGACCCGGATGCTGGACAGCCACGGCAACCTGATCGCCACCTTCTACGACGAGAACCGGGTCAACGTCGGCCTCGAGGACGTCGCCCCGATCATGCGCAAGGCGATCGTCGCCATC
>DASSVD010000026.1:0-5638 GCA_035706365.1 Nocardioidaceae bacterium | reverse complement strand
CCGCCGGCCAGCTTGGCCAGCCGCTCCTGCAGCTTCTCGCGGTCCCAGTCGGAGTCGGTGTTCTCGATCTCGGCCTTGATCTGGTTGACCCGGCCCTCGACCTCGTCGGCCTTGCCGGCGCCGTCGACGATCGTGGTGTTGTCCTTGGTGACGACCACGCGACGTGCCTGGCCCAGCACCTCCAGGCCGACCTGGTCCAGCTTCAGCCCGACCTCGGGGGACACGACCTGGCCACCGGTGAGGGTGGCGATGTCCTGCATCATCGCCTTGCGACGGTCACCGAAGGCCGGCGCCTTGACCGCGACGGCGTTGAACGTGCCGCGGATCTTGTTCACGACCAGGGTCGACAGCGCCTCGCCGTCGACGTCCTCGGCCAGGATGAACAGCGGCTTGCCCGCCTGCATCACCTTCTCGAGCACCGGCAGCATGTCGGCGATCGCGCTGATCTTGCCCTGGTGCAGCAGGATGTAGGGGTCGTCGAGGACGGCCTCCATCCGCTCCGCGTCGGTGACGAAGTACGGCGAGATGTAGCCCTTGTCGAACTGCATGCCCTCGGTGAAGTCCAGCTCGGTGCCCATGGTGCTGGCCTCCTCGACGGTGATCACGCCGTCCTTGCCGACCTTGTCGAAGGCCTGGGCGATCAGCTCGCCGATGTGGGAGTCGCGCGAGGAGACGGTCGCGACCGCGGCCATGTCCTCCTTGGAGTCGACCTCGCGGGCGTTGTCGCGCAGCGCGTTGCCGACGGCCTCGACGGCCAGGTCGATGCCGCGCTTGAGGCCCATCGGGTTCGCCCCCGCGGCGACCGCACGCAGCCCCTCGTGGACCATCGCCTGGGCCAGCACCGTCGCGGTGGTGGTGCCGTCACCGGCGATGTCGTTGGTCTTGGTCGCGACCTCCTTGGCGAGCTGGGCGCCCATGTTCTCGAACGGGTCGTCGCACTCGATCTCGCGGGCGACGGTCACACCGTCGTTGGTGATGGTCGGGGCGCCCCACTTCTTGTCCAGGACGACGTAGCGGCCCTTCGGGCCCAGGGTCACCTTGACTGCGTTGGCGAGCGCGTCCACACCGCGCTCGAGGGCGCGGCGTGCGTCCTCGTCGAACTCAAGAATCTTCGGCATCTGGGTGTTGGTTCCTTCCGGTTCGCAAAACGACACAGCCCCAGGGGCCCGGACGAGTCAGGAGGGCCCTTCGTCTCGAAGGGGTTCCTGAGCCTGTCGAAGGGCCGCCCGGGGCGGAGTCAGGATCGACGCGGCCTCGGCACGAGGCGTCAGCGCGTCAGGGTCGCCGCCAGCGTCAGCTGACGACCGCGAGCACGTCGCGGGCGGAGAGGATGAGGTAGTCCTCGCCGGAGTACTTCACCTCGGTGCCGCCGTACTTGCTGTAGATGACCTTGTCGCCGACGTTGACGTCGAGCGGCACGCGGTTGCCGTTGTCGTCGACGCGGCCCGGACCGATGGCCAGGACCTCGCCCTCCTGGGGCTTCTCCTTGGCAGTGTCCGGGATGACCAGACCCGAGGCCGTGGTCTCCTCGGCGTCGAGCGGCTTGACGACGATGCGGTCCTCGAGAGGCTTGATGTTGACCGACACGCTAGTCGACCTCCACTTTCCCGTGTTCGAGAGAATCATTGACGGTGGAAAACTTGCTGCGCTCGCGAGGCACGCCGTCGCGGGGGTCGTGCCTCTGAAGCGCTGGCACCCTCACCCGGAGAGTGCTAACGCCGAATCTATTGCGGGTTTAGCACTCGGTCAAGTCGAGTGCCAGACTTCGGGGTGTGGACCTCGACGCCTTCACCTGGCTGCTCACCGCGGACGGGCAGCGCCTGCTCGCCAGCGCCGCCGCGCTCACCGAGCAGGAGTACGCCGACCGCGGCCGGATCGACCCGGTGCGGGTCGCCTCCGCGCTGCGCCGGCAGGTACCCCAGGAGACGCCGGCGCACACCTCCGCCGCGCTCACCCAGGTGGAGCTGCGGAGGCGCGGTGCCGCCAAGTTCGGCGAACTCGCGGCCCGGATGTACTTCACCCCCGACGGGCTCGAGCAGGCCACGCGGCTGCGCGTCGCCGAGCACCGGGCGGCCCGCGTCGCCGCGGCCGCACCCGCGTCGGTGCTCGACCTCGGCTGCGGGATCGGCGGGGACCTGGCCGCGTTCGCCCGCGCCGGGCTGACCGCCGCCGGGGTGGACACCGACCCGCTGCGGGTGGCGGTCGCCTCGGCGAACCTGGCCGCGCTCGACCTCGGCGGCGCGGTCCGCCAGGCCGACGCCACCGACCTGGACCTGAGCGGGTTCGGGGTGGTGTTCGCCGACCCGGCGCGCCGGACCGCGCGGGGCCGGGTCTTCAGCGTGGACGACTACACCCCGCCCTGGTCGTTCGTGGAGAGGCTGCTGCAGCCGGCGGCGCGACCCGCGGTGGTCAAGGTGGCTCCGGGCATCCCGCACGAGCTCGTCCCCGACGACGCCGAGGCCGAGTGGGTCAGCGACGGCGGCGAGGTGAAGGAAGCGGCACTGTGGTCCCCGGCGCTGGCCACCGTGAACCGACGCGCGACGGTGATCCGCGGCGGCGGCCTGGCCACGCTGACCGACGAGGACGACCCGTACGACCCGGACAGCGGGGGTGGTGCTGCGGGCGCGAGCGCAGTACCGGTTCGAGCGGTCGGCGAGTTCCTCTACGAGCCCGACGGCGCCGTGGTGCGCGCACACCTGGTCACCGCGGTCGCGGCGGGCGTGGAGGGCGGGCTGCTGGACCCGCACATCGCCTACGTCACCGGAGACCGCCCCTACTCCACGCCGTTCGCCCGCACCTACCAGGTGCTCGAGCACCTCCCCTACCGGGAGAAGCAGCTGCGTGCCGCCCTGCGGGAGCGCAACATCGGCCGGCTGACCATCAAGAAGCGTGGCGTCGACGTGGTCCCCGAGCTGCTGCGCAAGCGGCTTGCCCTGCGCGGCGATGAGGAAGCCACGGTGGTGCTCACTCGCGCCGCGGGGCACGGGGTCGCGCTGCTCGTGCGGCCCGTGTGACGGCACGCCGGGGACTCGGTCGTGCGGTCACCGCGCGCGGGGGACTCCCGGACGGATCAGAGCGGCGCCAGCCGCGCCCGGAGCAGGCAGAACTCGTTGCCCTCCGGGTCGGCCAGGACGTGCCAGGACTCCTCGCCGGTCTGGCCGACGTCGGCCGGCCGGGCACCCAGCGCCAGCAGGCGCTCGAGCTCGGCGTCCTGGTCGCGGTCGGTCGCGTTGACGTCGATGTGCAGCCGGGGCTTCGCCGGCTCCGGCTTCTCGCGCGGGCTCAGGATGATCGTCGGCTGAGGCCCGCCGAAGCCCTCCCGCGGGCCGATCTCGAGCGCGCCGTCCTCGTCGTCGAGCACCACGTAGTCGAGGACCGCGCACCAGAACTCCGCCAGCGCCCGGGGATCGCGACACTCGAGGACCAGCTCACTCATTCGACATGCCATGGCCGCAGACCCTACCGCGCCTGTCGAGAGGCTGCCCGCACGTCGGCGACCAGGTCGTCGTCGCGGGCGGCCCGCACGCAGCCGGCCACCAGGTGCGGTAGGTCCTCGGCGTCGACCAGCCCGGCCAGCCGCTGGGGATCGCGGGACAGGCCCAGCCGCTCGGCGCCGTCCGCAGCCCGGTCGTCGACATAGGGCGCCAGGTCCGGCCAGATCCCTTGCACCTCGCGGCAGAAGATCGCTGCGCCGGTGGGACCGATGCCCTTGAACTCCTGCAGCCGCCGGGACAGGGCCGGGGTCGGCTCGTCGGCCTCGCCGGCAGCCGCGTGCAGCCGACGCAGGTCCCCGGCGTACTCCTCGAGCACCCGGTCGGCCACCTCGCCGAGCATGGTCGCGGTCCGCTCGTCGTAGCGCCGGTAGTGGCCGCGGCCGAGCGCATCGACCCGGTCCTGCCAGGTGGCTTCCCGCATCGCCCGCGGCGTCCGGTACCCGGCCCGGGAGAGCTCGCGCGCCGCTGCCACCGCGATGTCGGCGGAGATCCGGGCCGACAGCAGCAGGGAGAGCACGAGCAGCCGCCACAGCGGGGACGGCTTGTCGGCCAGGGTGATGCCGGCGTCCTCGGCGTAGGTGCGGCCGTGCCGCTCCACGAGGACCGCGGCGATCCGACGTTGCTCAGCGGTGCTCGCAGCCATGGCGCGGCGTACCCGACACCGGGCGGGTCATGCCGGGCCAGGGCAGCCTCGCCGCTCCACCCCTGGCACTCGCACCGGGAGCTTCCCGGGAGCCGGCGCCTTCCCGAGCAGCACCCGCACCAGCGCGTGCATCGCACCCGGGGTGTCCCCGTAGAGGGCGATCTTGACCGGGGCGTCGCTGTCCGCGAGAACGTACGGCGTGTCGGTGGCCACCACGACGTCGGCGGTGCGCGCAGGGTCGGCGTACCCGGTGAATGCGACCGTGGTGGCACCGGGACCGCCGAGCCGCAGGCCGGCCCCGCGCGCCGCCACACGGAACGCGCGTGCAGCGGAGTCGGAGCCGCGGGCCCGCACCGAGGGACCGACCAGACGCCCCGAGCAGGCGCCGGCGACCACGGTCACGCCCGCCGCAGACAGCCGGCGTGACTCCGCGCGGGCCGAGCCCGGGCGGGCCCCCTGGTCACCGTCGGCGCGCTGGTGCAGCAGTAGCGCGACCTGACGGACGGCGGCCTGGGTGAGCCGCCCGCGGTCCAGCCGCCCGTGCCGCACCGCACGCACCACCGCACGCCGCGCGGTCCGCGGGCTCGGCGGCATCAGCAGCACGTCGGCGCCGGCCCGCAGCGCCGCCACCGAGGCACGTGCACTGCCGTAGCGGTCGGTGATCGCGCGCATGTTCAGCGCGTCGGTGAGCACCAGGCCGCCGAAGCCCAGGTCGCGGCGCAGCAGCCCGGTGATCACGGGCCGAGACAGCGACGAGGGGACCCGCGGATCCACCGCGCGCACGTCGAGGTGCCCGACCATCACCGCCGGCGCCCCGGCCTCCACCGCCGCGGCGAACGGCACCAGGTCGGTACGCCGCAGCTCCCGCAGCGACTTGTGCTGCACCGGCAGCTCGAGGTGGCTGTTGGCCGGCACCGATCCGTGCCCGGGGAAGTGCTTGACCACGGGGATCACGCCGGCGTCGGTGAACCCCTTCGCGGCGGCCGTGGCCTGACGCGCGACCAGCCGCGGAAAGCTGCCCGCGGAGCGGGAGCCGATGGTGGGGTCGTCCGGGCCGCTGGTCACGTCGGCGTCCGGCGCGAAGTCCAGGTTGATGCCCAGCCCGGCCAGCTCGCGACCCATCCCGGCGTACGCCGCTCGCGTCAGCGCCGGGTCACGGGCCGCGCCGGCCGTCATGAACGCGGGATAGCGGGTGACCGGCCCCTCGAGCCGCTCCACGATGCCGCCCTCCTGGTCCACCCCGACCAGCACCGGCCAGCGACGGCCGGCGTGGCGGGCGCCTCGCTGCAACTGGTCCAGGCTGTGGCGCAGTCCGGACGCGGTGGACACGTTGTCGTCGAAGACGATCACGCCGCCCAGGTGGAGTCGGCGGACCATTCGCAGCGGTGCTCCGGTGCCGGTGTAGCGGGCGACGATGACCTGGCCGGCGAGGTCGGGCAGGCTCAGCCGGCCTACCAGGCGGCGGGCACGGTCGATCTCGGCCCGGGTCGGGCCCCAGCCG
>DASSVD010000025.1:0-5018 GCA_035706365.1 Nocardioidaceae bacterium | reverse complement strand
GATCGCCTCGTGCAGCGCGGTCCAGCCCAGCTCGTTGACGTGGTCCAGGTCCACGCCGGCGGCCACCAGCCGGCCGGCGATGTCTGCATGACCCCGGTCCGCGGCGCGGATCAATGCCGTCCCGTCGAACGAGTCCTTGGCGTTCACGTCGGCGCCGTGGCGCAGGGTCAGTTCGAGCAAGCGCAGGTGACCCTCACTGGCCGCGATCAGGTAGGCGCTCTGCTGGGTCTCGTCCTGGGCGTTGACATCGGCCCCCTGGTCGATCAGCGCCCGAGCCAGGGCGAGGTCGTTCTTCCATGCAGCCGCGATCAGCCGGGCGTCGAGCGTCGCCTGGTCCGGCGGTGAGTCGGTGGTCGGGGCGGGCCCCGGTGACCGGGTCGCGTCGGCGGAGGGAAGGTCGGGGGCGGCGGGCACGGGACTCCTGTCCTGGTAGGTCGAACCGTCGGGGGTCACGGTGAGGGCACGGTCGGAGCGGACGGAGCCGTCTGGGGTGTTGGCAGCCCCGTCACAGGCGCCCAGCAGTAAGAAGGCGACCGTGCTGGGCAGCAGCCGGGCGCGCCAGCGCGACACGGCGCCCGGGGCGCGCGGGGCTTTCGGGCCGGATCCTGTCGGCGCTACTCCCGGCATGGTCGATCACCAGTCCAGCTCGTGGCACCCGCGGTCGCGGGAGGTCTCGACCTGCAGTGTCGCGTGCTCGATGCCGTGCTGGTCGTGCAGGACCAGTCGGGCCCGGGTGAGCACGGCCTGGCCGGTGGTCGCGTCACACGCGACCAGGTGGGCGGTGGCCACGTGCATGCCCGAGGTGAGCGTCCACACGTGCAGGTCGTGGACGTCCTCGACGCCCTCGATCGCTTCCAGGTCCGCGGACACCTGGTCGATCTGCATGCCCGCGGGCACGTGCTGGCCGAGCACGGCGAGGACCTCGCGACCCAGCATCACCGCACGGACCGCGACGAACGCGCCGATGGCCAGCGCGACCAGAGTGTCCCAGACAGCCGAGCCGCTGACCATCACCAGCAGGCCGGCGACGATGACGCCCACCGAGCCGGCCGTGTCGGCGACCACCTCCAGGTAGGCCCCCTTGACGTTCAGGCTCTCGGAGGCCCCGCCCCGCAGCAGCCAGATGCCGACCACGTTCACCACCAGACCGAGCGCGCCGACCACGACCATCGGCCCGGTCTTCACCACGACGGGCTCTCCGATCCGCGCCAGCGCCTCGACCACGACGTAGGCCGCGACGCCGACCATGAGCAGCACCGCCAGGCCCGAGGCGAACACCTCGGCCCGGTACGACCCGTAGGTACGACGCCCCGTCGTGTCGGCGCGGACCGCGATGCGGGTGGCCACCAACGCGGCGCCGAGCGCGACGACGTCGGTGGCCATGTGGCCCGCGTCGGACAGCAGCGCCAACGACCCGCTGACCAGGCCGTAGCCGAGCTCGACGATGAAGAAGCCGGCGACCAGGGCGAATGTGGTTGCCAGCCGCCACCGGTGCCGACCTCCGGCGTGCCCGCTCGCCTGGCCCGCGGAGTGACCGTGACCGGCGCCCATCAGGCGTCAGCCCCTGGCCCCGCGCCGTAGGTCGGGCACAGCGTCACGGCGTCCCCGGTGAGTGCCAGCAGCGTCTCAGCCGCCGAGAGCAGGTCGAGGGTGGCCTCCGGATGAGCCAGGGAGTAGACCGAGGCGCGACCCTGCGCCCGCACCGCCACGATCCCGCAGTCGAGCAGGCAGAGCAGGTGCTTGGACACGGTGGACTGGGCCAGACCGAGGTGGCGAGTGAGGTCCACGACGCGGTGCTCGCCGAGCAGCAGGTGCTGCACGATCGCCAGTCGGGAACGGTCACCGAACCCCTGGAACAGGCAGCTGGCCGCGGTCAGCGCAGCCGCTTCGGGTGCTGCGGCGGGCCCGGGCGCGGTATCGCCGGCTATCTGTGGCATCGCCATAGGACGATGATTGCAGGCGATGCCGCGTGGTGGCTCACCGGGGGCGACCGTCCGTGCGGCCGGGAGACCCGTACGGCTGGGACACTGGGCGCCATGTCGGTTGTGAAATCCCTGGTCCTGTTCGCGCTGGCCGCCGTTGCCGAGATCGGCGGCGCCTGGCTGGTCTGGCAGGGAATCCGCGAGCACCGCGGCTGGGCATGGGTTGGCGCCGGCGTCATCACGCTGGGCCTCTACGGCTTCGTCGCCACCCTGCAGCCGGACGCGCACTTCGGCCGGATCCTGGCCGCCTACGGCGGGGTGTTCGTCGCCGGGTCGCTGCTGTGGGGCGTGCTGGTGGACGGTTTCCGTCCCGACCGCTTCGACCTCGTCGGCGCGCTCATCTGCCTGCTCGGCGTCGCGGTGATCATGTACGCCCCGCGCTCGTCGTGACCGCGCCAGCCTTGAGCCGTGCCCCGGTACGTGGTCAACGGTGTGTATCATTTGATACATGAAGGTGGAACGAGAGATCGCTGCCGACGCGCAGCGACTGTGGAGCCTGGTCAGTGACCTCGAGCGATGGGACGAGCTGCTGCCGACGGTGCAGCAGATCACCCGGATAGGGCCGGAGGGGCCCATCGGCGTGGGGACGCGGTTCGCCGTACGCCAGCCCGGGTTGCCCAAGGCGGTCTACGAGGTCACCGACTGGCGACCGCGTCGCGGTTTCACGTGGGTGGCCTCGGCCGGCGGGGTGCGCACCACCGCCTCGCACGAGGTGCTCGAGGCCGGACGGTCCACGGACGGCGCGTCCGGCTGCCGCCTGGTGCTGAAGCTGACCTGGTCCGGCCCGCTCGCCGGCCTGGTGCGACTGCTTCTCGGCGCCAAGGCGCAACGGATGGTCGAGCAGGAGGCCGCCTCGTTCGCGGAGCTGGCCGAGGGGCGCTCCGAGGGGGCGGCCCCGGCCGATGCCTGACGCGGACGGGCAGTCGGCGCCGCACCCTCGCGAGGCCCTGCTCGCGCGGGTCGTGGACTGGTTCGCCACGCACGGGGTGCTCGACACCAGCATGCGCACCCTGGCGGCCGGCGTCGGCACCAGCAACCGGATGCTCAACTACCACTTCGGGTCCCGCGACGAGCTGCTCGCGGCCGTCGTCGAGCGGGTCTGCGAGGCCGAGCGCGCCGCCTTGCAGGACTGCCTCGCCCGCGACGACGACCCGGTCGTGGCGGGGGAGCGCTACTGGTTCCACGTCGCCGCGACCGCGCAGGCCTTCGCGCCGCTGTTCTTCGAGCTGTCCTCGCACGCGATGTACCGCAAGGCGTACGCCGAACGGCTGCGTGTGCTGCTGACCGAGGCGTGGCTGTGCGAGTTCACCCGCGGCTTCCGCCGGGTCACCACCCCCGACCAGGCCGCCCAACTTGCCCGGCTGTGCCTGGCCGTGGGCCGGGGCGTGCTCTTCGAGGTCGCCCTCGGCGGTGACCGGGCCGCCGCCGACCGGGTCGTGCAGGAGTTCACCCTGCTGCTGCGCGGCGCTCTAGGATCGGCGCCAGCCGAGCAGTGAGGAGGGGGTCGTGGACATCATCACCGCGCCCGCGTTGCCGTCCCCGGCCCGGGTGCAGCCACCGGAACGGGGCACCCTGCGCGTCGGGCTGGTCCAGCACGCGTGGCGGGCCGACGCGGAGCAGCTGCGCGGCGTACTCGACGACGGCATCGCGGCAGCGGCACACGCCGGCGCCCGCGCGGTCTTCCTGCCGGAGCTGACGCTGTCGCGCTACCCGGCCTTCGAGCTGCCCCGGGGCGTGCCCGCCGACACCGCGGAGGACCTCGCCGACGGCCCGACCGTGCGGTTCGCGGCAGAGGCGGCCCGGCGCCACGACGTCTTCGTGCACGCCTCGCTCTACGAGCGGGCAGACCCGGACGCCACCGGCGACGGGCTCGGGTTCAACACCGCGGTCCTGCTCGACCCCGCCGGGCGGCTGGTGGCGCGGACCCGCAAGACGCACATCCCGGTGACCGAGGGGTACGTCGAGGACCGCTACTTCCGCCCCGGTCCCGCCGAAGACGCCTACCCGACCCACCCCATCGACGCGCTGGGGGTGCGGCTGGGGATGCCGACCTGCTGGGACGAGTGGTTCCCCGAGGTCGCCCGCCTCTACGCGTTGGGCGGGGCGGACCTGCTCGCCTACCCGACCGCGATCGGCTCCGAGCCCGACCACCCGGACTTCGACACCCAGCCGCTGTGGCAGCAGGTGATCGTGGGCCACGCGATCGCCAACGGGCTGTTCGTGGTCGTGCCCAACCGCACCGGTGACGAGGGGCGGCTGCGCTTCTACGGCTCCTCGTTCATCGTCGACCCGTACGGTCGCGTCGTGGCCCAGGCGCCCCGCGACGAGGAAGCCGTGCTCGTCGCCGACCTGGACCTGGACCAGCGCCGCGACTGGCTGGCCCTCTTCCCGTTCCTGCGCACGCGGCGGCCGGACACCTACGCGGGACTGACGTGACGCCCGACATGACCCCCGACATGACCCCCGAGGCGGCGTCGGTCGGGGACTGGTCGATGCCGCCGGAGACCGCGCCGCACGCCTGCACCTGGATGGCGTGGCCCTCGTCCGGTTACACGCTGGGGGAGTCGGCCGCCGACGCGGACGAGGCGCGGGCGACCTGGGCCGCCGTGGCACACGCGGTGGCACGGTTCGAGCCGGTCCGGATGGTCGTCGACCCTGCCGCGGTCCGCGACGCCCGCCGGTGGCTGGGTGGGGATATCGAGGTGTGCGAGGCGCCGCTGGACGACGCGTGGATGCGGGACATCGGCCCCACCTTCGTGATCGGCGAGCGCGGGCTCGGTGCGGTGGACTGGGTGTTCAACGGCTGGGGCGCCCAGCCGTGGGCGCGCTGGGAGAACGACGCCCGGGTCGCCCGCACCGTCGCGGAGTGGGCCGGAGCCGCGCTCATCGAGTCCAGCCTGGTCAACGAGGGCGGCGCGATCCACGTCGACGGCGCGGGCAGCGTGCTGGTCACCCGGACCGTGCAGCTCGACCCGCACCGCAACCCCGGGTGGAGCCAGGCCCAGGTCGAGGACGAGCTGCGCCGCACCCTCGGCG
>DASSVD010000024.1:0-7431 GCA_035706365.1 Nocardioidaceae bacterium | reverse complement strand
GTGGCCGAGGAGGTGCTCGCCAGCGACGTCGCCGAGGTCGCGGCAGCCGAGCTCGACGCGCCCGACCAGGTCGATCCGGCGGAGGGCGACCACGCGGGCCGGCCGGCCACCGTCAGCGAGAACGCGGAGCTCGGGCTGCGGTTCAGCCTGCGTCGCGTCTAGCTCCCGCAACGACACGAGGCCCGATCCCCCATGGGGGTCGGGCCTCGTGTCGTAGGCAGGTGTGTCGCAGACCTCGCGGCGACCGGTCGCCGCTGGTGCAGCCTCAGCCGTGCTGGGTGCGGGTCTCCGCCTCGTCGCCGAGCAGCGACTTGAGCCGCTTCGGCGCGTGATCGCCGGCGTTGAGCGAGCCGGCCTCGGCGTTGCCGTCCAGCGCCTCGAGCTGCTGGGTGAAGTAGCTACGCAGCCGGGAGCGGTACTCGCGCTCGAAGGAGCGGAGGTTCTCCACCTCGGCGCTGAGCTTGTCCTTCTCCTTCTCCAGGTCGCCGAAGAGCTGCTGGCGACGCTCGGCGGTCTCGGAGTCGAGCATCTGCGAGCGCGACCGGGCGTCGGACTCCATCCGGTCCGCCTTGGCCTTCGACTCCGACTCCAGCCGCTCGGCCTTGGTGCGCGCCTCGCCGACGATCTTGTCGGCCTGGCTCTTCGCGTCCTCGACCAGCTCGTCGGCGTTGCGGGTGGCGATCTCCAGCAGGCGGGCCGCCGCGCTGGACGCGTCGGCGACGGTGGCCACCTTGATCGTCTCGACCGAACTGGACGCCGTGGCCTGAGCGGCTGCCGGCTCCGGTGCGGGCTCCGGGGCACGCTCGGGCGCCTTCTCCTGCACCGGCGCGGGCGCGGGCGCACCGCCGCCCTGCTGCGCGGTCGCGAGCTTCGAGCGGAGCTCGTCGTTCTCACGCGTGAGACGCGCAAGCTCGGACTCCACCTCGTCGAGGAACTGGTCGACCTCCCCCATGTCGTAGCCCTCGCGGAGGCGCACCGGAGTAAAGCGCTTGTTGCTCACGTCCTCAGGCGTCAGCGGCATGACCTCACCCTTAATTCGCTAGTCGTTCGTCGGATCTGCGACATGTCTGCGGTTGTCAGGCCCACCGTACTCCCGATGACGGGGTGGTACGTAACGGGCCCACGGAAACCGCGACCGGTCCACGGACGCCGCTCAGGCGCGTCCCGATGTTCCCATGGGCCACAGCAGCCACGGGGACGAACCGGCAGATTCGGCCCACCGCGCCGACCGCCCGCGGGCGTCGCGGCCTCGCGGGGTCGTGACGGAGTGGCGTCCTCACGTGAGGAAGAGCGTGTCGTTGAGGATCAGCAGCAGGTAGACCGTGACCATCACGATCAGGAAGCTGAGGTCCAGTGCCACGCTGCCCAACCGCAGCGGCGGGACGAAGCGGCGTACGAAGACGATCGGCGGGTCGGTGATGGAGTACACCACCTCGAGCACCACCAGCACTGGTCCCGTCGGGCTCCACGAGCGCGCGAACACCTGCACCCAGTCCACGATGAACCGCACGAAGAGCAGCGCGAGGAAGAGCCAGAGGATCAGGTGGATGATCTGGCCGAGAACGGTCACGGTGGGAGCCTAGCTCTGGTTGAAGAAGCCGCCTTCGGCGATGCGTTGCTTGTCCTCCGCGGCCACCGACACGTTGGGCGGCGAGAGCAGGAACACCTTGTTGGTGACCCGCTCGATGGAGCCGCGAACGGCGAAGACCAGCCCGGCGGCGAAGTCGACCAGCCGCTTGGCGTCGGCGTCGTCCATCTCGGAGAGGTTCATGATCACCGGGACGCCCTCGCGGAAGTTCTCCCCGACGGTGCGCGCCTCGTTGTAGGTGCGGGGGTGCAGGGTGGTGATCCTGGACAGCTCGGCGACGACCCCGGTGGGACCGGCCGCGGGGCCGGCCGCGGGCCCGGCTGCAGCCGGCGCCGGGCGGCGTCGCTCCGCGATGCTGGAGACCGGTGCGGGCTGGGCCGCACGGTCGGGCCGCTCGTCGCGTCCTGCCTCGTCGTACTCGTCGTAGGAGTACTCGTCGTCGAATCGGTCGGTGTCCTCGAGCAGGCCAAGGTAGACACCCATCTTGCGCATTGCGCCGCTCATGACCTCATGTCCTCCGGTACCTCCTGCGCCCTCCGACAGGGCACTGCTGCGTTGGTGACACTACTTGATACGTGGGCGCGGACCGAGCACCGCGCTGCCGATGCGCACGTGTGTCGCACCGGCGGCCACTGCGTGCTCGAGATCCCCGCTCATCCCTGCCGAGATCCAGGTGGCGGTGGGCACCGCCCGGCGCACCCGCTCGGCGACGTCGGCGAGCCGGGCGAACGCCGGGCGGGGGTCCTCCCCCAGCGGCGCCACGGCCATCACGCCGCGCAGGGCCAGCCCCTCGGTGCCGGCCAGCTTCTCGGCCAGCGGCACGACCTCGGCCGGCGACGCACCGGCCCGCCCCATGGAGGGGGTGGGCCCGTCCGTCGGCTGAGCGGCGGGGCCCGGGCCCGGGCGTGCGGCCGACGCCGTGCCGGCATCCCCGGGACCCTGGTCCAGGTTGACCTGGACCAGGCAGTCGAGCGGCCCCGTGGCACGCTCCTGCGCGCCTCGGGCCAGCCCCGCGAGCAACTTGGGCCGGTCGACCGACTCGACCACGTCGGCGTAGCGCGCGACCGCTGCGGCCTTGTTGCTCTGCAGCCCCCCGATGAAGTGCCAGCGCAGGCCCAGGTCGCGGGTCTCGGCGGCCTTCGCCGCGGCTTCCTGGTGGCGGTTCTCCCCCACGTCGGTCACCCCCAGCGACGCCAGGATCCGCACGTCGGTGGCCGGAAAGTACTTGGTGACCACGGTCAGGGTCACCTCGGACGGGTCGCGACCCGCGGCGCGGCACGCGGCGGCGATGCGCTCGCGCACCGTGGCGAGCCCGGTGGCGATGTCCTCGCGCCGCCCGCTCACGGCGCCCTCCACACCATGCCCGCCAGGCGGCCGGACTCGGGACCCTGGCGGCGGTAGGAGAAGAGGTCCTCGTCCTCGATGGTGCAGCGGTCGAGGGTGACCGTCTCCACTCCCTCGTAACGCAGCTGGGCGGCCACGCCGGCACCGATGTCGACGGCGGGCGTGCCCCAGCTCGTCGTGGCCGCGGACTCGGGCACCACCGCCGCGACGTCGTCGCGCATCGTCGCGGGCACTTCGTAGCAGCGGCCGCACACGTGCGGACCGACCCAGGCGTGTACGGCGCGGGCCCCCTGGTCGCGCATCGCCGACAGGACGCGCGGCACCACGCCGGCGACCATGCCGGGACGGCCGGCGTGCGCCACGGCGACCACACCGCGTTCCACGTCGGCAAGCACCAGCGGCACGCAGTCGGCGGTCCGGACCATCAGCACCACGCCTGGCAGCCGGGTGACCAGCGCGTCGGCCCGGGGCTGGTCCGCCACCCCCGGCCCGGCCGGCACCGGCGGCACCGGCGGCACCGACGACACCGACGGCACCGTGTCCACCACGTGCACGTCCGCCCCGTGCACCTGGTGCATCGTGGCCAGCGGCGCGGGCCCGCCGGTGAGCGCGGCGACGGCGAGCGCGCGATTTCGCGCGGTGAGCGCGGGGTCGTCACCACCGGCCCCGGCGAGGTTGAGCGAGGCGTAGGCGCCCCTGCTCGTCCCGCCGTGCCGGTCGGTGAACGCCAGCGCGGTGGCACCGCGTCGTTCCTCGAACGCAAACACCCGCCGGTCTCGCCTCCTGGTTCACTTCAAGAAGTCGGGCACGTCCAGGTCGTCGTCGAACTCGACCGGACGCGGCTGACGCGGCTGGCCCACCCCCTGCTGGGGCTGGCCGCCGCGGCCGCCCTGCCCCTGCTGGCCGGCCTGGTCGCCGTACCGCCCGCCCTGCCCGGGCGCGGTGCCGGGCCGGCTGCCCTGCTGGCCCGACGAGGCGGCCTGTCCTTGATCCGGGCCGGAGCCCTGACCGAACGTGCGGTTCGCCCCCGCGCCGCCCTGCCCGGCGGACACGTCCTGCCCGGTTCCCCGCTCCCGCGCGGCCGGTTGCGGCTCGGCCTGGCGGGTCGGCTGCGGGCGCGTCGGCGCGGCACCGGCGGAGGCACGCCCGTCGCCGGACTGCTGCTGGGGCTCGCGGCGCAGGACCGTCCCGTTGTCGCGGCGCTTGGGCATCCCGCCGTCGAAGCCGGCCGCGATCACGGTGACCCGCACCTCGTCACCGAGCGCGTCGTCGATGGTCGCACCGAAGATGATGTTGGCCTCGGCGTGGGCGGCCTGCGAGACCAGTGCGGCCGCCTCGTTGATCTCGAACAGCCCCAGGTCCGACCCACCCGCGATGGACAGCAGGACGCCGTGGGCGCCGTCGATCGAGGCCTCGAGCAGCGGGCTGGACACCGCCATCTCCGCCGCGGCCACCGAGCGGTCCTCGCCGCGGGCGGACCCGATGCCCATCAGGGCGGACCCGGCGTTGGCCATCACCGACTTCACGTCGGCGAAGTCGAGGTTGATCAGGCCGGGGGTGGTGATCAGGTCGGTGATGCCGGAGACGCCCTGCAGCAGCACCTGGTCGGCCTGCTTGAAGGCGTCGAGGACGCTGACGTTGCGGTCGCTGATCGAGAGCAGCCGGTCGTTCGGGATCACGATGAGGGTGTCGACCTCCTCGCGCAGGCTGGCGATCCCCTCCTCGGCGGAGTTGGCGCGGCGCCGCCCCTCGAAGGCGAACGGCCGGGTCACCACGCCGATGGTCAGCGCGCCCAGGGACCGCGCGATGCGCGCGACGACCGGCGCGCCGCCGGTGCCGGTGCCACCGCCCTCGCCGGCGGTCACGAACACCATGTCGGCGCCCTTGATCACCTCTTCGATCTCGTCCGCGTGGTCCTCGGCTGCCTTGCCACCCACCTCGGGGTTGGCGCCGGCGCCGAGCCCGCGGGTCAGCTCGCGTCCGATGTCGAGCTTGACGTCGGCATCGCTCATGAGGAGGGCCTGCGCGTCGGTGTTGATCGCGATGAACTCGACGCCCTTGAGCCCGACCTCGATCATCCGGTTGACGGCGTTGACGCCACCTCCACCGATACCCACGACCTTGATGACGGCCAGGTAGTTCTGCGGTGCTGCCACGGCGGGTGCCTCTCGCTGCTCAGCTGCCCTGGGACACAGGACAGACGGGTGTGCTCGGTGGGGGAAGTCGCACGGGGCCGAGCGACGAACCCTAACCCTGAAGTAGAGGGTTATAGTTATGTCAACCTCGTGCTTGCAAGACAACGTAGGTGAGCGGTGGGGGCCAACGAAAGCGACACGCACGGGCGCGCCGGGATTCTTTTTCCAGCGGGCCCGGGACCGGTGAGGTCAGCGGGTGGTGGGCTGCCCCGGCACGCTGACGTCGTACGTCGACGCCTTGGGCACCGATTCGAGCAGCACGTCGAGGACCCGCGCCTTGGCCGCGGAGTCGTCCGCGCTCCCCCACACGACCGTGCGGCCGTCGTGCAACCGCAGCGAGATGCGGTCGATGCTCTCCACGGTGACGAAGTCCACCCGACGGGCCACCGACTCCGGGAGCGCCCCGACCACCGCTGCGCCCTCGGCCAGCGCGTCCGCGCCCGTGCGCGCCCCGACGTGGATCACCGGAAGCCGCTTGGGTGCGGACAGGAAGCTGCGGAAGACCACGCCCTCCGCGTCCAGGCCGCGCAGCTTCCCGTTCTGCCGGACCACCGCCACCGGAACGCGCTCGTCCACACGCACCCGCACCGCGTCCGGCCAGGCCCGCGTCACGTCGACCCGGTCGACCTCGGGAAGCTGCTCGACCCGCGCGGCGATCGCGTCGAGGTCGACCCGGGCCAGCGGCTCGCCCATCGGCACGTGAGCCGCCCGGCGTACCGCACGCGGGTCCAGGCTCTGGTTGCCCACCACCTGCACCGTGTGCACGGCGAGCATCGACGAGGCCAGCACCAGCCACGCCGTGCCGCCGACCAGGGCGAGCACGACCAGCACCGACAGCACCCGGCGCCAGGCCAGCCAGCGGCGAGCCCACTGCCGGCGGGCGAACCGGCGTCGCGCCAGGCGCACCGTCGCCTCGTCGTGGGGCCGGTCAAGCATCGGCGCCGTCTCCCGAGCGGTCCGGGCCGGGGCCCGCCTTCGCGGCGAGGAGCTCCAGTACCTCGGCGCCCAGCAGCGTCACATCGCCGGCACCGAGGGTGAGCACCACGTCACCGGGTCGTGACCGCTCCACCAGGCGGGTCGGCGTCGCGGTCCAGGAAGGCTCGAACACGACCCGCTCGTCGGGCAGTGGCACGTGAGAGGCCACCAGCGCTCCGTTCACGCCCGGCTCGGGGTCCTCCCGCGCGGCGTAGACGTCCATCACCACGACCACGTCGGCGGCGCCGAGCGCCTCCCCCATCGCGGCGCCGAAGATCCTGGTCCGCGAGACCAGGTGCGGCTGGAAGGCGACGACCACGCGCCCCTCCCCTGCCAGCGACCGCGCCGCCTGCAGGTCGCCGGCGATCTCGTTCGGGTGATGCGCGTAGCTGTCGTAGACGCGGACGCCTGCCGCCTCACCCTTGAGCTCCATGCGTCGCCGGGTCCCGGAGAACGCCTCCAGCCCCCGGCGCAGGTCCGCGAAGGTGAAGCCGAGGCGCAGCCCGGCCGCGAGCGCGGCCAGGGCGTCGAGCACGTAGTGCCGGCCGGGGATCCGTAGCCGCACCTCGCCGAGCCGGCGGCCGCGGTCGACCACGACGAAGCTGGAGGTGCTGCCCGCGAAGGTCAGCGCCTCCGCGCGCAGGTCGGCCGCCTCCGACTCGCCGACGCCGATGGTGTCGAGCCCACCGGCACGCGCGGTCTCCACGAGCGCGGCGGCGCCGGAATCGTCCACGCAGGCGACCAGGAACCCGGCCGGGTCGATCCGCTCGAGGAAGCGGTCGAACGCGGCGTGGTAGGCCTCCTCGGTGCCGTAGTTGTCCAGGTGGTCTGCCTCAACGTTGGTGACCAGGGCGCCGTACGGCGAGTAGACCAGGAAGGCGCCGTCGGACTCGTCGGCCTCGGCCACGAAGAGGTCTCCGCTGCCGTCGTGGGCGTTGGAGCCGGTCTCGTTCAGCTCGCCACCGATGGCGAACGACGGGTCCGCGCCGCAGTGCTGCAGCGCCACGGTGAGCAACGAGGTGGTCGTGGTCTTGCCGTGGGTGCCGGCGACGGCGACGACCCTGCACCCCTGCATCACCGACTCCAGCGCCGCCGAGCGCGGCAGCAGCCGCAGGCCGCGACGCCGGGCCTCGACCACCTCGGGGTTGTCCTCGCGGACCGCGGTGGAGACGACGACCGTGTCGGCGTCGCTGACGTACGCCGCGTCGTGGCCCACGTGGCAGGTCGCCCCGAGGACCCGCAGTGCCTCGATCATCCGCGACTCCTTGGCGTCGCTGCCGCTGACCGGCACGCCGCGCGAGAGCATGATCCGGGCGATCCCGGACAGCC
>DASSVD010000023.1:0-11029 GCA_035706365.1 Nocardioidaceae bacterium | reverse complement strand
GATCCTCGCGCCGATCATGGTCGCGGCCGCGCTGGGCATCCTCTTCGCCCGCAAGGCGGTGCACGCGGCGCTGCTGCTGGCCGTGGTGATGATCGGGCTCGCGGTGCTCTACGCCGTGCAGGACGCGCCGTTCCTGTTCGCGGTGCAGATCATCGTCTACACCGGCGCGATCTTGATGCTGTTCCTCTTCGTGCTGATGCTCGTCGGCGTCGACGCCTCGGACTCGGTGGTGGAGACGATCCGCGGTCAGCGGCTGATGGCCACCGTGGTCGGCCTGCTGTTCGGGCTGACCCTGGTGATCGGCCTGGGCCAGGTGACCCTGGGCACCGCGACCGGGCTGGACCTGGCCAACACCGACGGCAACGTGCAGGCGCTGGCCCAGTTGCTGTTCTCCACCTACGTGTTCGCCTTCGAGGCGACCAGCGCCCTGCTGATCACCGCCGCGATCGGCGCGATGGTGCTGGCCCACCGCGAGCGGCTGGTCGCCAAGCCGACGCAGGCCGACCTGGCCGCGCAGCGGATGCGCGACTACGCCGAGCACGGCAAGCACCCCGGCCCGCTGCCGGCCCCCGGCGTCTACGCGCGGCACAACGCCGTGGACACCCCGGCCCTGCTGCCCGACGGCACCGCCGCGGAGTCGTCGGTCTCCCGGGTGCTCGCCGCGCGCGGCACGATCCGCTCGGCGCCGCAGCTGGCCGACGACATCTCGGTGCTCTCCCGCGAGATGCGTGACGACGGCTCCTCGAACATCACGGGCCGCCCCGACGCGACCCCCAAGGGCCCGATCGAGGGCGACCCCTCCGACCGGGACGCCTCCGGCCGGTCCGCGGGCGACGAGCCCGCCCGTCCCCAGGAAGGAGACCGCGCATGAGCGTCACGCCGTTCCTCGTGCTGTCGGCGATCCTGTTCACCATCGGGTGCGTGGGCGTGCTGACCCGGCGCAACGCGATCGTGGTGTTCATGTGCATCGAGCTGATGCTCAACGCCTCCAACCTGGCGCTGATCACCTTCGCCCGCCAGCACGGCAACCTCGACGGGCAGATCGCCGCGTTCTTCGTGATGGTCGTCGCGGCCGCGGAGGTCGTCATCGGTCTGGCCATCATCATGACCATCTTCCGCACCCGCCGCTCGGCCTCGGTCGACGACGCGAGCCTGCTGAAGTACTGAAGGAGTCACGTTGCCTACTGCCGTCGTGCCCTCCCTGGGGGAGACTGCTGTCCCGGTGGTCGACCCGGCCTCCGCGGGCGGGGTGTTCTCCCTGCTGTGGCTGATCATCGCGCTGCCGCTCGCGGGGGCCGCCGTCCTGCTGCTGCTCGGTAACCGGCGTACGTCGGCCTGGGCACACCTGCTGGGCTGCGCCACCGTGATCGCGTCCTTCGTGATCAGCCTGGTCGCGTTCTTCAGCCTGCTCGGCCGCGCCGAGGACGACCGCTCGGTCGTGCAGCACGTCTACACCTGGTTCCAGGCCGGCTCCTGGACCGTCGACATGAACCTGCTGCTCGACCCGCTGTCGGCGCTGTTCCTGCTGCTGATCACCGGCGTCGGCTCGCTGATCCACATCTACTCGATCGGCTACATGGAGCACGACCCGCGCCGCGCGCGGTTCTTCGCCTACCTGAACCTGTTCGTCGCCGCGATGCTCACCCTGGTGCTGTCCGCGGACTACCTCGGGCTGTTCCTCGGCTGGGAGGGCGTCGGCCTGGCCTCCTACCTGCTGATCGGCTTCTGGCAGCACAAGCCGTCCGCGGCGGTCGCGGCGAAGAAGGCGTTCGTGGTGAACCGCGTCGGTGACCTCGGCATGGCGCTGGCGATCATGCTGATGTTCGCCACCTTCGGCACCACCTCGTTCATGGGCGTGTCCGCGGTGTCCGGCGAGGCGTCGCAGACCGTGCTCACGGTGCTCGGCTTCCTCCTGCTGCTCGCGGCCTGCGGCAAGTCCGCCCAGGTGCCGCTGCAGTCCTGGCTGCTGGACGCGATGGAGGGCCCGACCCCGGTCTCCGCGCTGATCCACGCCGCGACCATGGTCACCGCCGGCGTCTACCTGGTCACCCGGTCGAACTTCATCTTCGAGCTGGCCCCGGTGGCGCAGACCGGCGTGGTCGTCGTCGGTGCGGTCACGCTGCTGTGGGGTGCGATCATCGGGTGCGCCAAGGACGACATCAAGAAGGTGCTCGCCGGCTCCACGATGAGCCAGATCGGCTACATGATGCTGGCCGCCGGGTTCGGCGTTGCCGGTTACGCCTTCGCGATCTTCCACCTGCTCACGCACGGCTTCTTCAAGGCCAACATGTTCCTCGGCGCCGGCTCGGTCATGCACGCCATGGACGAGGACGTCGACATGCGCCACTACGGCGCGCTCAGCAAGGCGCTGCCGGTCACCTTCGGCACGTTCGCGATGGGCTACCTCGCGATCATCGGGTTCCCCGGCTTCTCGGGCTTCTGGTCCAAGGACAAGATCATCGAGACCGCCTTCGGCCACGACATGATCGCCGGACTGGCCGCGCTGCTCGGCGCCGGCGTCACCGCGTTCTACATGACCCGGCTGATGCTGATGACCTACCTCGGCCAGAAGCGCTGGGAGAAGGGCGTGCACCCGCACGAGTCGCCGAAGGTGATGACCGTGCCGCTGATGGTGCTGGCCGCGCTGTCGGTGCTGGGCGGCGTACTCCTGCTCAACGACTGGATCGTCGACTGGCTCTCGCCGGTGGTCGGCACCGCCGAGCACGAGGAGCTGGGCATCCCCGCGCTGGTGCTCACCCTGATCGTGGTGGCCACCGTGGCCGTCGGCATCGTGATCGCCTGGCTCACCGTCGGCCGCAACCCGGTCCCGCGCACGGCTCCGGCCAACGTCTCCTTCGTGACCGCGGCGGCCCGGGCCGACCTCTACGGCGACGCGATCAACGAGGGCCTGTTCATGCGCCCCGGTGACCGGTTCGTGGAGGGCCTGGCCGTCTTCGACAGCGACGGCGTGGACGGCGCGGTCAACGGCACCGCGGCCGCCTTCGGCGGCTTGTCGGGCCGGATGCGTCGCTGGCAGAACGGCTTCGTCCGCTCCTACGCGCTGTCGCTGTTCACCGGGGCGCTGATCGTGGTCCTCGCCCTGCTGGCGGTGAACCTGGCATGAGCCGCACACCCCCGCACGTTGGTCCCGCTGCCCACACCGTCAGGTCGGTAACGAAGCTGAGGCTGGTATCGCTGTGAGTTTTCCCTGGTTGACCGTGACCGCGTTGGTGCCGATCGTCGGCGCCGCCGTGGTGGCGCTCCTGCCCAAGCGGCCCGGCAGTGCCGTGACCAAGCAGGTCGCCTTCGCGATCTCGCTGGTGACCCTGGTGCTCGCCGCGATCGTCGGCGTGCTCTTCGACGTGGGCGGTGACCGCTTCCAGTTCACCGAGCAGTACGAGTGGATCAGCGCGTTCGGTGCGCACTACGCCGTCGGCGTCGACGGGATCGGGCTCACCCTGGTGCTGCTGACCGCGATCCTCACCCCGGTGGTGATCCTGGCCTCCTGGAACGACGGGGAGACCGGACGCTGGGGGATCAACGCGTTCTTCGCCTGGATGCTGGCCCTGGAGGGCCTCGCGATCGGCGTGTTCGCGGCCACCGACGTGTTCTTGTTCTACGTCCTCTTCGAGGCCACGCTGATCCCGATCTACTTCCTGATCGGCGGCTTCGGCGGGGCCCGGCGCTCCTACGCCGCGGTGAAGTTCCTGCTCTACTCGCTGCTCGGCGGGCTGCTGATGCTGGCCTCCGTGGTGGGGCTCTACGTCGTGTCCGCGGACAGCCAGTTCGGGCCGACGTACCTGCTCTCCGAGCTGAGCCAGATCCAGATCGACCAGAACGTCGGGCGCTGGCTGTTCCTCGGCTTCTTCGTGGCCTTCGCGATCAAGGCGCCGATGTTCCCGGTGCACACCTGGCTGCCCGACGCCGCCGCCGAGGGCACGCCCGGCACGTCGGTGCTGCTGGTCAGCATCCTGGACAAGATCGGCACCTTCGGGATGATCCGGTTCTGCCTGGGGCTGTTCCCCGAGGCGTCGCAGTGGGCCACCCCGGTGGTGCTCGTGCTCGCGGTGATCAGCGTGCTGTACGGCGGCCTGGTCGCCATCGGGCAGAACAACATCCCGCGGCTGATCGCCTACACCTCGGTGTCCCACTTCGGGTTCATCGTGCTGGGCATCTTCGTGCTCAACAGCCAGGGCCAGTCCGGGTCGACGCTCTACATGTTCAACCACGGGCTCTCGACCGCCGCGCTGTTCCTCGTCACCGGCTACCTGATCCGCCGCGGCGGGTCGCAGCTGATCAGCGACTACGGCGGCGTGGAGAAGACCGCCCCGATCCTGGCCGGGATCTTCCTGGTCGCCGGCCTGTCCTCGCTCTCGCTGCCGGGCCTGTCGCCGTTCGTCTCGGAGTTCCTGGTGCTGGTCGGCACGTTCAGCCACTCGGTGTGGTTCGGCGCGTTCGCCGTGCTCGGCATCGTGCTGGCCGCGCTCTACATCCTGCTGATGTACCAGCGGACGATGACCGGCCCGACCCGCCCGACGCTCGCGGGCATCCGCGACCTGAGCGTGCGCGAGATCGGGGCGCTGGCGCCGCTGGTGCTGCTGATCGTGCTGCTCGGCTTCTACCCCAAGCCGCTGCTGTCGGTGATCAATCCCGCGGTCGGCGACACCCTGCAGCAGGTCGGCGTCTCCGACCCCCAGCCTGACGTTCCGGGCGCCGCTTCGAGCCCGGCTGAAGAGGAGAGCTCCCAGTGACACGCGCCGTGACACTCGCCGCTGACTTCCAGGCGCCGAGCCTCGAGTACAGCCTGCTCTCGCCGCTGCTGATCGTCCTCGGCGTCGCCATCGTCGGGGTGCTGGTCGAGGCGTTCGCGCCGCGCGGGCTGCGTTACATCGTGCAGACCGTGCTCGCGGTCGCCGGCGTGATCGGCGCCCTGGTCGCCACCGTGCTGGTCGGCACCAACCTGCAGGACGTGGGCGAGGGTGCCGCGCAGGGCCAGGTCGCCGCCGAGGGCGCGATCACCGTGGACGGCCCGACCGTCTTCATCTGGGGGACCCTGCTGGCGCTCACCCTGCTCAGCGTGCTGCTGTTCGCCGAGCGGCGGCTCGAGGGCGGGCTGACCGCCTTCGCCGGCCAGGCGGCCGCTCTGCCGGGCACCGAGGCAGAGCGGGACGCCTCCACCCGCGGCCTGGAGCACACCGAGGTGTTCCCGCTGGCGATGTTCGCGCTGGGCGGGATGATGCTGTTCCCGGCAGCCAACGACCTGCTCACCCTGTTCGTCGGGCTCGAGGTGCTCTCGCTGCCGCTGTACCTGCTGTGCGGGCTCGCCCGCCGTCGCCGGCTGCTCAGCCAGGAGGCCGCGCTCAAGTACTTCATGCTGGGCGCGTTCAGCTCCGGCTTCTTCGTCTACGGCATCGCGCTGGTCTACGGCTTCGCCGGCTCCATGCACTTCGCCGCGATCAGCGAGGCGGTCTCCGGCCGGCTCGGCGGCGACGTGCTGCTGCTGGCCGGGATGGGCCTGATGGCGGTCGGTCTGCTGTTCAAGATCGGCGCCGCGCCGTTCCACACCTGGACCCCCGACGTCTACCAGGGCGCACCGACCGCGGTGACCGGCTTCATGGCCGCCTGCACGAAGATCGCGGCTTTCGGTGCCCTGCTGCGGCTGTTCTACGTCGCCTTCGGCGGGGCCCGATGGGACTGGGAGCCGATGATGTGGATCATCGCGATCGCCACCATGGTGGTCGGCAGCGTCCTGGCCCTGGTGCAGACCGACGTCAAGCGGCTGCTGGCCTACTCCTCCATCGCGCACGCCGGGTTCATCCTCACCGGCTTCGCCGGGGCCCACCAGGCCGCGAGCGGCGCCGCCGACCAGATCACCTCGGTGCAGGCGGTGCTGTTCTACCTGGTCACCTACGGCTTCATGACCGTCGGCGCGTTCGCCGTGGTCACCGTCGTCCGCGACTCCGGCGGGGAGGCCACCCACCTGTCCCGCTGGGCCGGGCTGGGCAAGGAGTCGCCGGTGCTCGCCGGTGTCTTCGCCTTCTTCCTGCTCGGCATGGCCGGCATTCCGCTGACCAGCGGGTTCACCGGCAAGTGGGCGGTGTTCACCTCCGCGGTCGCCGGCGGCGCCTGGCCGCTGGTGGTCGTCGCGGTGCTGATGAGCGTGGTGGCGGCGTTCTTCTACGTCCGGATCATCGTGCTGATGTTCTTCTCCGAGGCGGTCGGCGACGGGCCCACGGTTGCGGTGCCCAGCGTGCTCACGACTATCGTGATCGCTGTGGGCTTCGCGGCCACGGTGGTGCTCGGGATCGTTCCTGGGCCGGTGCTCGACCTCGCCGCCGCGGCCGGCCAGTTCATCCGGTGAGGCCCGTCCGCCGGCGTCCTGCCTGACGGCATCAACCTGAGGAGTCACCCCGTGTCCGCGTCCTCGCTGGCCCTCCCGATCCTGGACCAGGATCTCGAGGCGCGTCTGCGCGCCCGCATGGTCGACGTCGAGGCGGAGCTCGACGAGGCGGTGCAGAGCGAGGCCGGGTTCGTCACCGACGCGGCGCGTCACCTGATGCAGGCCGGCGGGAAGCGCTTCCGGCCGCTGCTGGTGCTGCTGGCCGCCGAGGCGGGGGACCCGTACGCCGACGGCGTGGTCACCGCCGCCTGCGTCGTCGAGCTGACCCACCTGGCCTCGCTGTACCACGACGACGTGATGGACGAGGCCGACCTGCGACGCGGGGCCGAGTCGGCCAACGCGCGCTGGGACAACCTGGTCGCGATCCTCACCGGGGACTTCCTGTTCTCCAAGTCCTCGGAGCTGACCGCCCGGCTCGGTGCGGACGCGGTCAAGATCCAGGCCGAGACCTTCACCCGGCTGGTCGAGGGACAGATCCTCGAGACCCTCGGTCCCGGCGAGGACGAGGACCCGCTCGACCACTACCTGCGCGTGGTGGCCGGCAAGACCGGGTCGCTGATCGCCACCTCCGCCCGCTACGGCGCGCGGTTCAGCGGCGCCCCGGCGGCCGTGGAGGAGGCGCTGACCGCCTACGGCGAGCGCGTGGGCACCGCCTTCCAGCTCTCCGACGACATCCTGGACGTGGCCAGCGACTCCGAGGAGTCCGGGAAGACCCCCGGCACCGATCTGCGCGAGGGCGTCCCCACGCTGCCGGTGCTGATCGCCAAGCGGTCCACCGACCCGGCCGACCAGCGCCTGCTCGAGCTGCTCGAGGCCGACCTCACCGACGAGACCCTGCACCGCGAGGCGCTGGATCTCCTGCGCAAGCACCCGGCGATGGACGAGGCGCGCGCGTACGTGGTCGGTCGCGCGCGGGAAGCCCGCGAGCTGCTGCACGCGCTGCCTGCCGGCCCGGTGCGCGAGGCGCTCGACGCCTTCGCCGAGCTGATCGCCACCCGCACCGCCTGAGGGCACCCGGACCGGCTGGTCGAGCGCCGGATCGGTCGGTCGAGCCTGTCGAGACCCCGGGACCGGCCCAGTGGCGTCGCTTGGCGTGAACGGGCTGTCTGGAGTCAGCGGGAGCGACCCGTTCACGCCAAACGCGGGGCGCTCGGGTGCCCGGGGCGCGCACGGCTGCACTGCCCGTCTCATGTCAGAGGTCAAACCGCCTCTTGCTACTTACAGTGGGATAGCCTGAGCGGGTGTCAGAGTCACGTCGTGGTTTCTTCCTCGGAGCGGCCGCCTACACCATGTGGGGGCTCTTCCCGCTGTACTGGACCCTGCTGAAGCCGGCCGGCGCGCTCGAGATCCTCGCGCACCGGGTGTTCTGGTCGCTGGCGGTGATGGTCGCCCTGGTCGTGGTGCTCCGCAGGCAGCGCAGCTTCCGCGCCATCGTGGCGGATCGGCGTACGCGGGGTTTCCTGCTGGTGGCCGCCGTGGTGATCGCCTTCAACTGGGGCGGCTACATCTGGGGCGTGAACAACGGCCACGTGGTGGAGACCTCCCTGGGCTACTTCATCAACCCGCTGGTGACCGTGCTGATGGGCGTGTTCATCATCGGCGAGCGGCTGCGCCGGCTCCAGTGGGTCGCGATGGGCATCGCCTTCGTGGCGGTGGTGGCGCTGACCCTCGAGCTCGGGCGCCCGCCGTGGGTGGCGCTGGTGCTGGCGTTCTCCTTCGGCAGCTACGGGCTGGCGAAGAAGAAGGCGAACGCCGGGGCCGTGGAGAGCCTCGCCCTGGAGACGCTGGTGCTCGCCCCGGTCGCGCTGGGGTACCTGCTCTTCCTCACCAGCCAGGGGAGCTCGACCTACACCCAGGAGGGTCCTGGGCACGCGCTGCTGCTGATGAGCACGGGCGTGATCACGGCGATCCCGCTGATCTGCTTCGGCGCCGCGGCGACCCGGGTGTCGATGACCACGCTCGGGCTGCTGCAGTACCTCGCGCCCACGCTGCAGTTCGCGCTCGGGGTCTTCGTCTTCCACGAGCCGATGCCGCTGCCTAGGTTGCTGGGCTACGTGCTGGTGTGGGCCGCGCTCGCTGTCTTCACCGTCGAAGCGGTACAGCATCGCCGGCGGCAGCTGCGCCTCACCGCGGAGGCAGCCGCGCTCTGAGCGGCGCGGAAGAGTTCGCTGGTACGGCGCGCCGAGTCAGCCGCGCCGGATGAGCCACGCCGGGTCAGCGCCGCCGGATCAGCCACGCCGGGACTGCCGGGCGCCGGCATAGGAGGGCTCGCGCAGCCGGCTCACCCAGGCGTAGGCGTCCAAGCCCGGCAGAACGTTGCGGACCGGGTCGAACGACACCTGGGCGTCCGGGCCCTCGACGGGGTCCCCGGCCAGGGTCAGCTCGGCGAAGGGCTGCCAGTCGCCGGTCCGCAGGCTCCAGGCCAGCGTGAGCCGGTCCTCGTCGCGAAATGTCGCGGACAGCAACACGGGCCCGGAGGGCGTGCGGTAGGGCAGCAGGGTGGTCATCGGCCGGCCGTGCGGCGTTCGCGACGGGGTCAGCACGAACCGGCTCAGCCGCCCGAGGCCGGTGGTGGCGAACAGCAGGTCGCCGTACCCGTCCTCGGTAGGCACCCGGATCGCCACGCCGTGGATGTCGGGGAGCGGGCCGGGCAGCCCGACCGCCCGTGACCGGCGCAGCAGCACCTCGTCGTCGCCGGGTCGGTCCAGCCAGGCCGCGCCGGTCCGTCGTTCGGAGCCGGAGCGGCGCAGGATGCCGCGTACCACGCTGCCCCGCGGATGCAGCGGCTTGGCGGCCGGGCGGGCCGCCACGAGTCCGGTCGCGGTCCGCAGCAGCCGGCCGCCCGCGGTGGCGGCGACCTCTCCGGCCGTGTCGAGCAGGCTGTGGACGGACACGCCGGCGCCGTACCCTCCACGCCAGAGTCCATCCCCGGCGCGCTGGATCGGATCCTTGACCGCAGCGACCGGCCCGGCGACAGCGTCTGCGACTCGTGAGCGATGATCGGGGCGTGCACGAGGACGCCTGGATCATGACCGAGCGGCTGCTGCTGCGCCGACCCCGAGCCGACGACGTGGATCGCGTCTTCGCCATCCACAGCGACGCCCGTACCTACCGGCACCTGCCGAGCGGCCGGATGCAGACGGCGGAGCAGGCCCAGCAACGCCTCGACGAGTGGATGCAGCACTGGGAGGAGCACGGGTTCGGCTACGCCTGCGTCTGTGTCGGGGACGCCGGTGACGTCGTCGGGTTCGCCGGGGTCAAGCACCACGTCGTCGACGGGTGGCGGGTGCTGAACCTCTACTACCGGTTCGACCCGGAGGTGTGGGGCCGCGGGTACGCCACCGAGGCAGCGAGCGCCGCGGTCGAGCGGGCACGGTCCGTGGCGCCCGACGTGCCGGTCCTGGCCCGTGTGGCCCGGAACAATCCCGGCTCCATCCGCGTCGCCGAGCGGCTCGGTCTGCAGTTGCACGAGGCGACTGATTCGGGCGACCCGGTGCCGCACCTGCTCTTCAGCTCCGCCGGGGCCTAGGCCGACGGAGCCGCGACCGGCCGGGGGTCCCGACGGGCTCGACCGGCCGGTGTGGGGCCCGACTTGCCGGTGTGTCAGACGACCGTCCAGGTGTCGCCGCTGTGCAGCAGGCCGCCGAGCGCGGTGGCCGGGTCCTCCGTGTCGTCGCCCTGGGCGGTGGCCACCTGCTCGCGCGCGAGGTCGTCGTACGTCGGGTGCTCGACCTGGCGGAAGATGCCGACCGGGGCGCGGTGCAGGTAGCCGGCGTCGGTGAGCCGGGACAGGGCGAACGCCGTGGTCGGGTCCTCGGCGTGGGCGTCGTGCACCAGCAGCTCGTCGGGGGAGACGCCGGTGGCGCCGCCGACCTCGACGATCTCGAGCTCGCCACCCGCACCCCGGCGTACGCCGCGTCGTCCCAGGCCGTCCTCCTCGCTCGGTGCGCCGAAGCGGATCGGTTCGCCGTGCTGGAGCGGGATGATCGCGCCCTCGTCGCTGTCGTCTACGTCGTTGCCGGCCCGGCCGCCGGACTTGAGCCCGTCGAACGCGCCGTCGTTGAAGATCGGGCAGTTCTGGTAGATCTCCACCAGCGCGGTGCCGCGGTGCTGCGCCGCGGCCGACAGCACCGAGGTGAGGTGCTTGCGGTCGGAGTCGACGGTGCGGGCGACGAAGGTGCCCTCGGCGCCCAGCGCCAGCGACACCGGGTTGAACGGGTTGTCCAGCGACCCCATCGGGGTGGACTTGGTGACCTTGCCGAGCTCGGAGGTCGGCGAGTACTGCCCCTTGGTGAGCCCGTAGATCCGGTTGTTGAACAGCAGGATCGTCATGTTCACATTGCGGCGCAGCGCGTGGATCAGGTGGTTCCCGCCGATGGAGAGTGCGTCGCCGTCGCCGGTGACCACCCACACCGACAGGTCCTTGCGGGACGTGGCCAGGCCGGTCGCGATCGCCGGCGCGCGGCCGTGGATCGAGTGCATCCCGTAGGTGTCGAGGTAGTAGGGGAACCGCGAGCTGCAGCCGATGCCGGAGACGAAGACGATGTTCTCCCGCTTCAGCCCCAGGTCGGGCAGGAAGCCCTGCACCGCGGCGAGCACGGCGTAGTCGCCGCAGCCCGGGCACCAGCG
>DASSVD010000022.1:0-2878 GCA_035706365.1 Nocardioidaceae bacterium | reverse complement strand
CGGGATGCGGGTGCAGGCGTGGAGCCAGAACCTCACCGACGAGCGTGCCGCCGAGGTCGGCGTGGAGCGGGTCGAGCTGGATGCGCTGCTGGCCGGCGCGGACGTGGTCACGCTGCACCTGGTGCTCAGCGACCGGACCCGTGGGTTGATCGGCGCGCGCGAGCTCGGCCTGATGAAGCCCGACGCGTTGCTGGTCAACACCTCCCGCGCCGGCCTGGTCGATACGCCTGCGCTGGTCGAGGCGCTGCACGCCGGCCGGCTGGGCGGACTGGGGGTGGACGTGTTCGACGAGGAGCCGCTGCCGGCCGATCACCCGCTGCGCAGCACTCCGCGCACCCTGGCGACGCCGCACGTGGGCTACGTGACGCGCAACGTCTACCGGAACTTCTTCACCGGTGTGGTCGAGGACATCGCGGCGTACCTTGAAGGGGAGCCGATCCGCACGCTGTGACGGCCGCTGCAGAGGGGCTGGAGGCGACATGGACCGTCGGGTGCGGTGGCCGGCCGGACTGCTGCTCGGGGTCACCCTGCTCGCTGTCTCGGCGGCCTGCTCCGGCGGTGGCTCCACGGCTTCGGTGCCGGGTACGCCGGAAGCGCTGGGCACGGCGGTCACCGAAACGCCCTCGAGCCGGGTCACCAAGCTGCTCGTCGTGGTGGTGGAGAACCACTCGCTGGGCCAGATGCGCGCGGGGATGCCCTACACCTACCGGCTGGCGCAGCGGTTCGGGTACGCGACGAACTTCTACGCGCTGGCCCACCCGTCGCTGCCGAACTACCTGGCGATGGCCGGCGGCGACACCTTCGGCGTCACCGACGACGCCCGGCCCGCCGACCACCCGGTGGCCGGTGCGTCGGTGTTCGGCCAGGCGCTGCAGCACGGGCACACCGCGGCGGTCTACGCCGAGGGGATGCCCGAGCCCTGTGCCACCGCCGACGGTGGCGAGGCCTACGCGGTGCGGCACAACCCCTGGGCGTACTTCGTCGACGAGCGGGCGCAGTGCCTCGACCACGACCAGTCGATGGCGCGCTTCGACGCCGATGTGGAGGCCGGGAGGCTGCCCGAGGCGGGGATGCTGGTGCCGGACACCTGCCACGACGCCCACGACTGCAGCCTGCGGGTGGCCGACGCGTGGTTCGCCGAGCGGATGCGCACCATCGTGGCCGGGCCGGACTGGCGCGCCGGACGGCTCGCCGTGGTGCTCACCGCCGACGAGGACGACAGCGAGGGCGGCAACCGGATCCTCACCGTGGTGGCCCACCCCAGCCAGCGCCACCACGTCGTCGACCGGCGCCTGGACCACTTCTCGATCACCCGGTTGTACGCCGAGGTGCTGGGCGAGGAGCCGCTGCGCCAGGCGGCGCAGGCGCCCTCCCTGGCCGAGGCGTTCCATTTGCCCGTCAGCTGACCGGCCGTGGGCCGGCCCGGGTCAGCTGCCCTGGCCGCGGCCTTCCAGATTCTGCAGCCGCACCTGCCCGCGGGCGACCAGCCGCTGCGCCTCGTCGCGGGTCTCCACGACCCAGACCTGCTGGGAGCGGCCGCGGTGCACCGGCCGGGCGGTGGACACCAACGGCCCCTCGGAGACGGCCCGGTAGAAGTCGGTGCTGTTGTTCACGCCGACGACCTGGCCGCGGTCGCCGTACCAGAGCGCGCCGCCGATGCTGGCCAGCGACTCCACCACCGCGCAGTGCACGCCGCCGTGCACGATCCCGAACGGCTGGTGCAGCCGGGGCTCCGCCGACCAGGTGCCGACCACCTCGTCGCCGTCGGCCGACTTCAGGGTGAGGCCGAGGTACTCCCCGAACGGGCCGGACGCGGTGGTCAGGTCGAGCGGCTGGCGGTCCATCGGGCGGCTCCTGTCTGCGCGGGTCGGTGCGCTGCCAGTATCCCGCACCCCGGGCACTAGGTCCCGCGGGCCGGGTGACCATCGCATCTGCCCTGCGCGCGGGCCGCGGCCCACGATGGCGGGCAGGGGAGCCGGGCCGCGCCCGCCGAGCCGAGGACGCGGCCGAGTCGGAGGGTGGAGCGATGAGGGCACTGGTGGTCTACGAGTCGATGTTCGGCAACACCGAGCAGGTCGCCCACGCGGTGACGCACGGGCTGGCCGAGCACATGGACGTGGAGTGCGTGGAGGTCTCCCAGGCGCCCCACACGATCCAGCAGCTGCTCGACCTGATCGTGGTCGGCGGCCCGACGCACGCCTTCTCGATGACCCGGGCCCGGACCCGCGACGACGCGGTGCAGCACGGCGCACCGCTCGAGCGTGCCGCGACCGGCTTGCGCGACTGGCTCGAGGCGCTGCCGCCCGGGCCCCACTCGGAGCTCGTGGCCACCTTCGACACGCGGGTGGACAAGATGCGCCACCTGCCCGGCTCCGCCGCCCGCAGCGCCGCGCGCGCCGTACGCCGCCTCGGCTTCGCCCAGGCGATCCGCCCCGAGAGCTTCTACGTCTCGGAGATCGACGGGCCGCTGCTCGCCGGAGAGACCGCCCGGGCCCGGGCCTGGGGCGAGCGGCTGGCCGAGCAGGTGCGGGGCCGCGCGGGCGCGTCCTCGTGACCCACCGATCCGGTCCCACTCCCTGAATGAGGTGACTGATGAGCACGACCTACCCGGTGCACGTCGAGGCAGAGCTCGACCCGCACCTGAACCGCTGGCTGTGGCTGGTGAAGTGGCTGCTCGCGATCCCGCACTACATCGTGCTGTTCTTCTTGTGGATCGCGTTCTTCTTCGTCAGCATCGTCGCGTTCTTCGCGATCCTGTTCACCGGCCGCTACCCGCAGGGGATCTTCGACTTCAACGTCGGGGTGCTGCGCTGGTCCTGGCGGGTCGGCTACTACACCTACAGCGCACTGGGCACCGACCGGTACCCGCCGTTCGCGC